>NZ_JARMMC010000006.1:0-55150 GCF_036216745.1 Fictibacillus sp. B-59209
TTGGTTTTCAAAGAACATTTTGTGTCAAACTTCAACGCTTAAGTTGTCGTTTGCCGTCGCTCATTGGCGACTTTATTATATTACCATGCTGTCACCAGCCTGTCAACATTCTTTTTAAAAAGTTTTTATCAAGTTTGTTGAACATTTTCATAAGCTTTGCAGCGACAGGTAATAATATACCACCTATTTAAACACCTTGCAATACTATTTAAGAAAAAAGTTTCAATTTCGTGTAAAAACATATAAACACCGCCTGCACACTGCATGCAGGCGGTGTTAAATTCCTTTGTTATTACTTGTCGCTATGGCGCATTTGCGGGAATAACAGTACATCACGGATTGAAGGTGAGTCTGTCAAAAGCATGATAAGGCGATCGATTCCGATCCCCAGGCCGCCGGTAGGAGGCATACCGTACTCAAGTGCTTCTACAAAGTCCTCATCCATCATGTGAGCCTCATCGTTCCCTTGGTCACGCTCTTTGAGCTGTGCTTCAAAGCGCTCTCTTTGATCGATTGGATCATTAAGCTCAGAGAATGCGTTAGCGTGCTCACGGCCGACGATAAACAATTCAAATCGGTCAGTGAATCTTTCATCTTCAGGATTCTTCTTAGCAAGCGGAGAGATCTCTACTGGGTGGCCATATACAAATGTAGGCTGAATGAGCGTCTCTTCGACGAAGTGTTCAAAGAACTCGTTCACAATATGCCCATAAGACATGTTTTCTGTCACAGGAACATTATGTTCTTTAGCAAGTGTGAATGCTTCTTCCCTGCTCATCTGCGGCCAGAAGTCTACACCTGTTGCTTCTTTTACTGCCTCGACCATGTGCACTCGTTTCCAGCGCGGTTTGAGGTCAACTTCGTACTCACCGTATTTAACAGTCGTGCTGCCGTGTACTTCTTTAGCAATATGAGCGATAAGATTTTCAGTAAGTTCCATAATATCATGATAATCTGCATAGGCTTCATAAAGTTCGATCATTGTAAATTCAGGATTATGACGAGTAGATACACCTTCGTTTCTGAATACCCGGCCAATTTCATAAACCTTTTCCAAACCGCCGACGATCAGGCGTTTCAAATGAAGCTCGATAGCGATCCGCATGTAAAGCTCCATATCAAGCGCGTTGTGGTGCGTAATGAACGGACGTGCAGATGCACCGCCAGGAATAGAATGCATGGTTGGCGTTTCTACTTCCAAGTAGCCGTGATCATCCAGGTAGCGTCTCATTGAACGGATTATTTTACTGCGGGCGATGAACGTGTCTTTTACTTCAGGGTTCATGATTAAATCTACATAACGCTGGCGATAGCGCTGTTCCACATCTTTAAGGCCGTGGAATTTGTCAGGCAGCGGACGAAGTGATTTCGTAAGCAGCTGAAAGTCTTTCGCTTTTACAGAAAGCTCTCCAACTTTAGTTTTAAAGACCGTACCTGTAATTCCGACAATGTCACCGATATCGATCGTGTTGAACAGCTCATACTGCTCCTCGCCTACTGCATCGGTTCTTACATAGATTTGAATTTGTCCTGTCAGATCCTGAACGTGGGCAAATCCAGCTTTCCCTTTTCCGCGCTTGGTCATGATGCGTCCAGCAATGGTTACTTCAATGCCTTGCTCCTCCAGGTCTTCTTTCGATAGATCCTGATATTGCTCAGTAATGTCTGCCGCTGTATGGGTGCGGATATATTTAGTGCCGAACGGATCTTTCCCGCTTTCACGGATGCTGTTCATTTTTTCTCTGCGGACACGCAGCAAATCATTTAATTCTAAATCCTGGCTCATGAAAACTCTCCTACCTTTTGAAATTTTGTATGTTTATAATTTTATATGAAATATGGCCCCCTGGAAGGGAGATGTGAATCTTAGCGTTCAGAGGCTTGCCGATTACCGCTTGGGCCACCGGGGAATCCGCGGCAATTTTAAACTCTCTCGGATCGGCTTCAAATGGATGTACGATCGTATACGTCATCTCATCCTGAAATTCAAGTTCCAGCAATGTGATCGTAGAACCTACTTCCGCCGTTTGTCCGGGCTCCTTTTCACTGGAGAGAATCTGGGCATGGAACAGGACTTGTTCGAGCTGTTTGATCCTCTTGTCCAAAAACAGGCCTTCATCCTCAGTGCGGCAGTGTTCTTTTTCCTCAATTAAACTTCTAAGCTCATGCTTTAGCCTCCTGGTGCCTTCGTTCGTAAGCAAAACCGTTTCATGGTTCATTTGCTTTTCCTCCATATCATTATTAAAAATAATAATTTTGAAAACACCAGGTAGCCTTAATTATTTAGAAAACACAAGTGCAACAAAAGCCAGAATTAGGTTCTGGCTGTTAGTAAGATTCAATAGGGCGATTGGCTCAGCTCGCTTTTCCTTGCTGTTTAGCCTCTACTTCTTCAATATAGCCGTAGAGGAGCTTGCTCATTTCATCCCTTGTTGTTTTTGTATTTACTTCGTTTCGGACCGTTCCTGTTTTAGGAAGGCCTTTTAAATACCATGCAGCGTGTTTGCGCATCTCACGAACGGCCACATCTTCACCTTTGAGGTCAATGAGGCGGTCCATATGAAGCATGCAAATATCGATCTTTTCTCTTGGTGTCGGTTCTGCAGGAATTTCTCCTGTTTCGAGGAACTGAACGGTGCGATAAAGCATCCATGGGTTGCCAAGCGCCGCGCGGCCGATCATAACGCCATCTACACCATAGGTTTCAAGCGCATGTTTGGCATCGTGCGGAGTAGAGATATCTCCGTTTCCGATTAACGGAATCGAAACATTTTCTTTTACTTGCTTGATAATGTCCCAGTTCGCTTTTCCCTCATACATCTGCACGCGCGTGCGCCCGTGCACAGATACTGCAGCACCGCCGGCACGTTCCACCGCCTGTGCGTTTTGCACAGCGAAAATATGGTCTTCATCCCAGCCGACACGCATTTTTACAGTAACCGGCTTTTGCACAGCATCTACTGTAGCCGCAACCATCTCATAGATTTTGTTTGGGTCTAACAGCCATCTTGCTCCAGCATCACATTTCGTGATCTTAGGCACTGGACAGCCCATGTTGATATCTATAATATCGGCATTTGTATTTTTATCTACATACTTTGCTGCCGCAACAAGAGATTCGCGTTCTCCTCCAAAGATCTGAAGGCTGAGCGGTTTTTCCCTCTCATCTACATACAGCATTTTTAAAGATTTTTCGTTCTCGTGAAGAATACCTTTATCGCTTACCATTTCGGCACAAACGAGCCCCGCTCCGAAATCTTTGGCGATCAGGCGGAATGCCGGGTTGCAGACACCTGCCATAGGTGCAAGCACAACGGGATTCTTCATGGTAATACCACCGATTTTCAACATTCTTTTCACCTCGCTTATTTATGAACTTGGTCTTGCGTTAATTCATCTATAGAAACCTGAAAGATCGTTGCAATCTTAATCATAAGTTCTTCCTTTGGTTTGCGGTTTCCGCGTTCTACTTCTCCAAGTATAGAAACAGAAATCCCCAAGTCCTTCGCAAGGCCTTCTTGTGTATAACCTTTCAGTTTTCGAAAGGCCCGTATTCTCCTGCCCCACTTTTCCTCTTCCATATATGCACACCTTCTTTATTCTGCAGCTGTCTGAAGACGTCATCCAATGATACGTCTGTATCTGGGAATGTGAGATATGGAGCAATCTCAAACAACGGAATCATCACAAAAGCACGTTCCAGCATACGGGGATGCGGAATGTGCAGCAGTTCTGACTGTATACGTTCACTATTATACAACAAAATGTCAAGGTCGATTGTTCTGGGACCCCATCTGATTTTCCGTATTCTTTCCAGCTGGTTCTCGATTTCCTGGGTTATGCTCAGTAAAGCTTCAGCAGACAGGCTCGTCTGCAGTTTTACCGCCAGATTCAGAAAAGGAGGCTGATCGGTGTAGCCGACCGGTTCTGTTTCATACAGTGATGATATCTTTTCTACTTTAATAGCGGGATGGTCATTTAATGCATCGATTGCCTTCCGGATATACTCTTCCCGGTTCCCAAGGTTGGAACCAAGCGAAAGGTAAACACTATTCATCAGGCTCTGCTCCGGGTTATCTCTATGGCAACAGAGTCATAATGGCCCGGGATAGGCGGATCCGGTTTAGTAACTTTAACCGTGCATTGATGAATCAGCGGGTAACTGGAAAGAAGGGAAGAGGCAATACTTTCCGTTACCGTTTCAACCAATTTCTTTGGTTCGCCTTCTACAATTTCTTTTACCGTTGAATAAATGTCACCGTAGTTCACCGTTTTTTCAAGGTCATCCGTCGTACCGGCTGCCTGAAGATCCATCTCAAGAATCAGATCGGCGAAAAACCGCTGGCCCAGTTTATTCTCTTCAGGAAAAACTCCATGATAGCCATAAAACGAAAGGCCGTTCATATATATTTTATCCAAGCGTCTTCATCCCTTTTCCGAGCATGGCATCCATCATTCTTGCCATGCGGCTCATTTCTTTTACATCATGGACGCGTACAATCGTACATCCCCGTTCAATGCCAAGGCATACTGTGGCGCCCGTTCCTTCCATTCGTTCATCCACCGGAAGATCGAGGGCATTCCCGATCATGGATTTTCTGGATGTTCCTAGGAGTACGGGATATCCCATCGCCACGATCTGGTCGAGGTTCCTCATCGTTTCAAGGTTCTGCTCATATGTTTTGGCAAAACCGATTCCAGGATCTAAAATGATGTTCTCTGGTCTCACGCCTTCTTTCGAAACAATGGCGATGCTCTTGTTCAGATCGGCAATGATATCAGGCATCAATTCTGCATAATCACGGTCACTCCGATTATGCATAAGGATGATGGGTACGTTGAGCTTTGCTGCTGTGGAGGCCATCTGTTCATCCGCCTTAGCTCCCCATACATCATTAATGATATGGGCTCCGGCAAGAATGGCTTTTTCAGCGACTTCTGCTTTGTACGTATCGATGGAAATCGGAACGCTTACTTCGCGGGAGACTCCCTCAATTACCGGGACGACACGCCTTAACTCTTCCTCTGCTCCAACCTTCTCACCGCCTGGACGAGTGGATTCTCCCCCGATATCAATAATATCGGCTCCGTCTTCTACCATTTGCTTAGCATGCTCAACTGCTCGTTGAATCGTGTTGTATCTGCCGCCATCAGAAAAGGAATCCGGAGTGGCATTTAATATTCCCATGACATAGGTTTTCTTGGATAGATCCAGCGTGTATGGGCCACAGGATATGAGATGATTAATATTCTTGGCTGTTATTGTCTGTCCCATAATAGGTTCTCCCTTCAAACAATTCATCAATGCTCCATAGACTTTTGCTGCATGAATGATAAAGAAATAAAAGCGATTGGGCCGTCTGCCCGCCAGCACCCGGAAAATTCTTTCCCTGAAAGGCGCGAACCGGGACGATTTCCTGAATCGAATTCGTTAAAAAAATCTCGTCCGCATTTTGTACATCAAGGGGCGAATATAGACCCTCTTCTGCCGGCATTCCCATCTTGGCCGCACTGGCCATGACGAACTGCCTCGTGATTCCGTTCAGAATTCCTGTATTTACGGAAGGGGTATAAAGTACCCCATCTTTTACCCAAAAAACATTTGAAACGGTTCCTTCGCTGACAAATCCATCTTCTGTCAAAAACAGGCCTTCCTGTTCATGCGGCCTGTTCAACTCCCTTTTACCGAGGATGCTGTTCAAATAATGATGGGACTTCAAGCGGATTCTTCCTTCCGGGGTATTCCGCCTTGTCTGAAGCACGACAAGCTCTTTCTCGTTAAAAGGGCCCTGTTCCGGCAGTGGTTTGCCGTAAATAATGACAGTCGGATTTAAATAAGGGTCTGTCTGCAGGCCAATCTCACCGGCTCCTGCTGATATATTAAAGCGGATATAAGCATTCTTCCATTTGTTCCGCCGCATTAAACGCCTTGTGTCGATCCAGGCAGCCGTACTGTCCGGTTCATGCTTTATATTCAGCTCAACAAGCGCTTCTTTTAAACGCTTCATATGTTCTTCCCAAAGAAATGGATGTCCATTGTAGACTCTGACGGTTTCAAATGCACCAAGGCCATACATATATCCATGATCAAACGGAGAGATAGAAGCTTCATTTTTACTTACAAGTTTTCCATCTATTGAGAGGTACATACCATGTTCCCTTTATTTTTGTATTGGTCGATAAAATTCCGCAGCAGCTTTTTGCCTGCTTCTGTCATGATCGACTCAGGGTGAAATTGTACACCTTCTACCGGAAGCGTCTTATGGCGAATGGCCATAATTTCTCCTTCCGGGGTCCATGCTGACACACTGAAACATTCTGGAAGTGTTTCTTTCTTTACAATGAGAGAGTGGTATCTCGTAGCAGTAAATACTTTTTCAAGCCCGCTGAAAATGGTCTTTCCGTCATGTGAGATCTCTGAGGTCTTTCCATGCATCAGGCGTTCGGAGCGAATGACATCTCCTCCAAATACTTGGGCGATGGATTGATGCCCTAGGCATACCCCGAAAATTGGAATCTCACCTGCAAAGCGCTTAATGGCGCCCATGCTGATTCCAGCTTCGTTCGGTGAACAAGGGCCCGGAGAGATCATCAAAAAATCTGGCTGAAGCGCCTCGATTTCTTTGAGAGTGATCTCATCGTTTCTCTTGACGACAAGCTCTTCTCCCAGCTCTCCTAAATATTGTACAAGGTTGTACGTGAATGAATCGTAGTTATCAATCATTAAAATCATTCTCATCTTCCTCCTCTAAGCTCAGCTAAACTAACTCGTACTTGCTTTCTTCACTTAATTCTTTGGCCCGCCATAAAGCAGCGGCTTTTTTCAGCGACTCTTTATACTCCGCTTGGGGATCTGAGTCGATAACGATGCCGGCACCAGCCTGTACGTGGGCCATTCCGTCCTTGCAGACCATCGTCCGGATCGCGATATTCAATTCCATGTCACCATCGTATCCAATCCAGCCGATAGAGCCAGTATATACTCCTCTGCGCACAGGCTCAAGCTCTTCAATAATTTCCATTGTGCGTATTTTCGGAGCCCCTGTAATCGTCCCACCTGGAAAAATGGCTGCAATCAGGTCAAACGCATCGCAGTCTTCACGAAGTGTTCCCCTGACGTTCGAGACAATGTGCATGACGTGGGAGTACTTTTCAATCGTCATAAACTCATCCACTTCAACACTGCCATACTTACTCACTTTGCCCAGGTCGTTTCTTTCCAGGTCAACCAGCATCACATGTTCCGCGCGTTCTTTCTCATTTTCGATCAGTGTTAATGCGAGCTTACGGTCTTCTTCTTCCGTCTTGCCCCTTGAGCGTGTCCCGGCGATCGGGCGGGTACTGATATGTTCTCCCTTTTTTTTCACTAATAATTCAGGTGAACCGCTGACGAGCTGAAAATCAGGAGTATGAAAGTAAGCCATATACGGCGATGGATTAAAACGGCGAAGTTCATTATAAATTTCAAATGGCATCGACAGAAGGGGCTTTGACTGCCGTACAGATAGATTAACCTGAAAGACATCGCCTGCAGCAATATAGTCTTTGACTTGTTTTACTGCCTGCACAAACTTTTCTTCAGACATGGATACCGATTCCTGCAAAAATGAAAAGGGCGCCTTTTCGTTCTTTGCAGAAATGCCGCTGTGATTTGCCGCAGTCCATTCCGCTCGATATTGTTCCAGTCTTAATTCAGCCCTTTTTTTATGCTGTTCTTCATAGTGAAGAATAAGCCATAAACATTCTTCTTCATGGTCATATACGAATACATCATCAAATACCATGAGAGAAACATCCGGAAGTTGAAGATCATCTTCTGCTTTTTGAGGAAGCTTCTCAATCTCCCTGACCACATCATAACTAAAATATCCGATAGCTCCTCCGTTAAATTCAGGAAGCCCTGCCGGAACATCGCACTTAAACAAACTAAGCCAATCTTTAATGATCGGAAGGAGTTTTCCTTCTCTCGTGGTATTGCTGCCTTTATATTCAATAGAAACTTTATTGTTTTTACCTACAATATAAGCAACTGGAGTAAGGCCCATGATACTGTATTTTCCGCTCCGTCCGCTTTCAAGGAGAACGTGGTTTTCTTCACTGCCCGAAAGGCTCCTATAACGGCTGAACCATTCGCTTTTGGCTAGGGGAATTTTTTCAAAGATGATTTGTCGTTCTTCACAAATTGGGTAAGGCACACCTGTCACGCTCCTGATCTTTCTTATGGATACTATTGTAACTGATGCAGTGATTAATGTGGGGATAAAAATCCAATTACTTTTGAGAAAAGCGCAAGCGCCCTGCTAATGGGCGCTTGCGCTAGACCATACTCCCATGCATAGAAAAAGCTGACAAAATTGTCAGCTTCATCTCTTGTTATTCTGTTTCATCAAATTGATATAGCGGTGTGCTCAAATACCGTTCACCATTACTCGGAATGATGGCGAGCACTTTTTTGCCTTTGCCCAGCTTCTCAGCCACTTTAAGAGCAGCAGCTATAGCAGCTCCTGAGGAGATCCCCCCAAGGATTCCTTCTTCTTTAGCCGCACGGCGTGCAAATTCAAAAGCTTCATCATTTGTAATCTGGATAACTTCATCATATACAGACGTATTTAAGATTTCCGGAACAAATCCAGCGCCAATTCCCTGAATCTTATGAGGACCGGGCTTTCCGCCTGACAGTACAGGAGAATCAGATGGTTCAACGGCGTATAATCGAATCTCAGGGTAAGCTTCTTTCAGCACTTCCCCAACACCGGTGATGGTGCCGCCTGTACCGATTCCTGAAATGAAACCGTCCAGTCCGTCCGGAAATTGTTCAAGAATTTCTTTCCCTGTGGTTTGCCGATGGATCTCCGGGTTCGCTTCATTGTTGAACTGTTGTGCCAAGAAATAGCCGTGTTCTTTTGATAAAGCTTCCGCCTTGCGGATTGCTCCGCCCATTCCTTCAGCGCCAGGTGTCAGAACAAGCTCCGCTCCATAAGCGCGCAGCAGATTTCTTCGCTCCAAGCTCATCGTGTCCGGCATGACAAGAATTGCCTTATAGCCTTTAGCTGCGGCTACCATTGCAAGCCCGATACCCGTGTTCCCGCTTGTAGGTTCAATAAGCGTATCGCCTGCTTTAAGTTTGCCGTCCGCTTCCGCTTTTTCAATCATAGCCAAAGCAATGCGGTCTTTAACACTGCTTCCCGGGTTCATGAATTCCAGTTTCAAATACACGTCTGCATGAGTATCATTTGTAATACGATTGAGTTTAACAACAGGTGTCTGTCCAATAAGCTCTGTAATTGAATTTGCTATTCTCGCCAACCTTAATCACTCTCCTAATTCCGAGTAAATACATTGGTTTAAGTTTAACAACAGTACGAATCGTCTGTCAATTCATATGCACTGCTTTAGACCTATAGACCCAAAGCATTCTAAGTTTGATCGATTTTCTTTAAATTTATCTGCTTTCGTTATAAAGCTCTTCCAGTTCATCCTCTGCAAATAAGTAAGTTTCATTGCAGAAATGGCAGTGGGCTTCAGCCTGCCCTTCGTCTTCAATAATTGAACGGATTTCCTCTCTTCCCAATGACACAAGTGCATTGGCAATGCGGTCCCGTGAACATGTGCACTGGAAGGAAACCGGCATCTTATCCAGTATTTTTACATTTTCTTTCCCAAGCAGTTCAAACAGGATCTCTTCTGGGGTCAGGCCTTTTTCAACTAATTTAGAGATCGGCGGAATAGCAGAAATCCGCTCTTCCAAAAGATCAATAATTGTATCTGATGCATTTGGCAGCACCTGGATCACAAATCCTCCTGCAGCAAGAATGCTGTTATCCGGGTTAACGAGAACACCTACACCCACTGATGAAGGCACTTGTTCAGAGGCTGCGAAATAATAAGTGAAATCATCGCCGATCTCCCCGGATACAAGCGGAACCTGGCCGGTGAAGTTATCACGCAGACCAAGATCTTTGACTACTGATAAAAATCCATTTTTACCCACGGCACGTGCAACATCTAATTTTCCGTGCTGGTTCAAATCAAAATGGACTTGCGGGTTCGTTACATATCCTCTTGTATGACCGCTTGGTGCAGCGTCTACAACAATAGCACCAATTGGGCCTCCTCCTTCAATCTTTACCGTCATCTTGTGCTTATCACTTTTTAGCATGGATGCCATCATCGTGCTCGCCATCATCGAACGGCCTAACGCTGCTGAAGCCGTCGGCCAGGTTTGGTGCCTGCGCTGCGCTTCACCCACCATTTCACTACCGCTCATAGCGTACGCGCGTATCTGCCCGTCAAAAGCCAGCGCCTTTATTAAATAATCCGACATATTTATCACCTGTCCTCATGTATTAACTCAGTAGTTCTCGTTCATTTCCGATTGTTTTTTAAGTAGATCAGCTGCAGGCCCTTTAAGGTTAAATAAGGATCAACCACATCGATCAGCTCGCATTCCTCTGCGATCAGACCTGCCATTCCTCCAGTGGCCACTACCTTTGGACTCGTTTTCTCCTGAGCTTTTATCCTTTTAACAATACCCTCAACCTGTCCAACATATCCAAATAAAAGTCCTGACTGCATGGCACTTACCGTATTTTTTCCAATAATGTTCTCAGGTTTGGCAAACTCTATTCTCGGAAGTTTCGCCGCATTTTTATAGAGGCCTTCTGTCGCTACATTAATTCCCGGGGCAATAGCGCCCCCCATATAATGGCCCGCCTCATTGATGTAGCAATATGTCGTGGCCGTACCAAAGTCAACGATAATGAGCGGTTTACCGTAATTGTGAATCGCTGCAACGGCGTTAACAATCCGGTCAGCCCCCACTTCTCTTGGATTTTCATATTTTATATTCAAACCGGTCTTTATGCCAGGCCCGATCACCAGCGGTTTTTTATGAAAAAATTTGAGGCACATCCGCTCAAGCGTCGCCATAATGTGAGGCACAACAGATGAGATAATAATCCCTTCAACTTCTTTTCTTTCAATCTCCGCATTCTGAAACAGGCTGAGAATCAGCATTCCGTATTCATCTTCTGTTTTTTCTCTGGAAGTACTGACCCTCCAATGATGTTTCAGATCATCTCCGTCATACATACCAAGTACGATATTCGTATTTCCTACGTCAAAAACAAAGATCATGGAAATGCCTCGCTTACTTTTGATTTGATTTTTTACTTTTAAAAAGGATGCCTCTGAGTTAGAGGCATCCTTCGTTTTAATCTTCCTTGCGTTCTTCTTCGTCTTTTTTATGAATTGTAACCTTTACATCATTTTCCGGAGAAGAAATGACTTTACGCTCAGGAAGCTGTCCTGTTTTTACAAGCTCCTTAATTTGCTCTTCATCCAATGTTTCTACATTGAGAAGAGTTTGAGCGATGATTTCAAGCTTTTCATTATGCTCTGTAAGGATTTGTTTACAGCGCTGGTAAGAATCTTTAATGATATTTTGGATTTCCATGTCGATTTCATGGGCAATGGCATCACTGTAGTTTTGCTCATTGTTGAAATCGCGTCCAAGGAATACCTGCCCGCCAGAGCTTGAGCCAAATTGCATCGGTCCAAGTCTGTCACTCATCCCGAACTCCGTAACCATGCGACGGGCAATGCCTGTAGCACGCTGGAAGTCATTGTGAGCACCTGTGCTGACTTCATTAAAGGTAATCTCTTCGGCAACACGTCCGCCAAGGAGACCGACGATCTTATCAAGCAGTTCCGGTTTTGTCATGAAGTACCGGTCTTCTTTTGGAAGCATAACGGTGTATCCGCCTGCCTGGCCGCGAGGCACTACTGTTACTTTATGAACCGTATCTGCCCCTTCCAGCACTAGACCGATGACGGTATGCCCGGCTTCATGGTAGGCAACGATATTCTTTTCTTTTTGTGAGATAACCCTGCTTTTCTTCGCAGGACCCGCGATGACTCGGTCAATCGCCTCATCCACATCGTCCATGTTAATCTTCTTCTTGTTTTGCCGCGCTGCCACAAGAGCTGCTTCATTCAGCAGGTTCTCAAGATCGGCACCGGAGAAGCCAGGAGTCCGCATGGCAATGGTTTTCAAGTTTACTTCTTCACTTAATGGCTTATTGCGTGCATGTACACCCAGTACTTCTTCTCTTCCTTTTACATCAGGGCGGTTTACCGTAATCTGACGGTCAAATCGTCCCGGACGAAGAAGAGCAGGGTCAAGAATATCCGGACGGTTGGTCGCAGCAATGATAATGATTCCTTCATTAGCTCCGAATCCATCCATTTCAACGAGTAACTGGTTAAGCGTCTGTTCCCGCTCATCATGTCCGCCGCCAAGACCGGCACCGCGCTGGCGTCCGACTGCATCGATCTCATCGATAAAGATGATACACGGTGCATTCTTTTTAGCGTTTTCAAACAGGTCACGTACACGTGATGCACCGACCCCAACGAACATCTCAACAAAATCAGAACCTGAAATCGAGAAGAAAGGAACTCCCGCTTCCCCTGCAACCGCACGGGCAAGCAACGTTTTACCAGTACCTGGAGGTCCTACTAAGAGAACCCCTTTTGGAATACGTGCTCCTAATGCAGCAAATTTTCGCGGATCTTTTAAGAATTCGACCACTTCAACAAGTTCCTGCTTTTCTTCATCCGCTCCGGCAACGTCTTTGAACGTCACTTTTTTCTTTTCTTCGTTATAGAGCTTGGCTTTACTCTTACCAAAGTTCATCACTCGGCTTCCGCCGCCCTGAGCTTGGTTGAGCAAGAAGAAGAACAGGATGAAAATAATGACAAACGGAATAATGGATGTAAAGAACGTAACCCAACCGCTCGTCTGCTCTTCTGGTTTAATGTCAACGTCAGATGTTTTAGCTAGCTGGTTAAGCTGTTTGATGGATTCTTCAGAGTCTGGTGTATATGTTTCAAACACTTCACCCTGTTTCGCATTCTGCAGCTTTCCTCTAACAACATAAACGCCGCCTTCAGGCTGGTACTCAATGCTTTTTACGCGCCCATCCTGAATGTAATTCGTTAATTGGTCATAACGAATTTTCTTCACTTCATTGTTGGTTCCGTTAAAAAAGCTGACGACACCAACTACAACTAAAAAGATTAACAAGTAAAATATGGTGTTCCGGAAGATCCGATTCATTCCTTACCTCCTCAACGACAATGAGACGATGAAATACATTTATTATTGCATGTTAACAAATAAACAGGATTACTTTTCGTATACTTCAGGCTTCAGAACCCCAATATAAGGAAGGTTGCGATAGCGCTCAATATAGTCCAGGCCGTAACCGACAACAAACGCATCCGGTACGATAAAACCTGTAAGATCCGGTTTGATATCCACTTTTCTGCCAGTCGGTTTATCCAGCAGAGTAACAATTTTAACCGAATTGGCGTTACGGGTTTTGAAAAGCTGAACAAGATAACTTAACGTCAGACCGCTGTCTATAATATCTTCGACAATGATGACATCTCGTCCTTCAAGAGATGTATCCAGGTCCTTAATTATTTTAACTTCCCCTGAAGAAACAGTGGATGTTCCATAGCTTGAAACAGCCATGAGGTCAATTTCAAGGTGGATGTCCATCCGTTTGATAAGATCCGCCATAAAAGGAAGGGCTCCTTTTAATACTCCGACAACAAGCGGAAATCGATCTTGATAATCCTCTGATAATTGCTTTCCGAGATCCTTGATCTTTTCCTGGAGAACTTCCTCGGAAATTAATACTTCTTTAATTTCATCATGCATGCTGCTTTGGCCTCCTAGACGTCCTGGCAGAAATTTTGAAACTGTAAGACTAACCATTGCTTGGGTTTGCTTGAGTGTGGAACGAGGGCGTGCTTTATACCCGGAATCCAGATAATGTTACCCCTCCCATCTTGCAGGACGGGCCATACATCGCGTTTCTCCCTCTCAAGTTTTTGGTCGATAAATATATCTTTGACCTTCCGAGTTCCGCCTACCCCTTGAATGGCCATCCGGTCACCGGGTTTGCGGCTCCTCGCAATGATTGGCAAACTTACACTTTTAACATCACATACAAAAACATCTTTTCCCTTTTTTCCATCCGGATACTCTTCTTTATACTCAGCGGTGATGAAACCTACAGGAAGTTCGAGCGTTCCTGGCACTTTCAATTCCATTTGATAGCCTTCCTGCTTTTCGGCTTCCCCAAACGCCAGCCTGCACCGGTCATAGGAACGGATTACCTGCAAACCATGGGGGAAATCCAGCCTTCCAGATGGATGTTCGCTTCCGAGCAAAGTTAAAAAGCTTTCCTTATGTAGTGAGGAAAGAGATGAAGGTGTTTGCTTATATAGATAGTTTAATATTAGTGTAATCGCCCTTTTTTGTAAAGGAATAGGCATGTTGAGAAATTTAGCAGCCGAAACTTCAATCAACGATGCCTTTTTCACTGTTACAACAGCTTCCAGGCTTCTTTTTGCCTGTTCCAATAAATACGTTTCATCCTCATAAAAAGTTTCACTTATTTGCTGAAATCGAAGATGAACATTCGGATTTTCTTCTTTAAGAAAAGGCAGCACATGATGCCTGAAGCGGTTTCTTACATAGTCATCCGCCTCATTGCTCGGATCCCTTCTCGGAAAAATCGTATGTACTTTACAATAATGCTCTATTTCGTCCTTCGTTATTCCTAAAAAAGGACGAATAATACATCGGCCTTCAAAAGAGCGTTTCGCTTGCATACCGCCAAGCGCGGTTCCTGAGCTTCCCCTTGTCATCCGCATCAGAATGGTCTCCGTCTGGTCATCTCCATGGTGAGCCAATGCGAGTGAATCGGCATTATGCCTTGCCATGACTTCAGCATAAAATGCATACCGGCATTCTCTCGCAGCCAATTGAGTGCTCGTCACTTGATTCTCCTTTTTATAGGAAGCGACATCCACACGTTTGCCCTCAAACTGAATATCATGCTCTCGGCAGTAGGACTGCACGTACAAAAGGTCTTCTTCCGACTCTCTGCCCCGCAGCATGTGGTCGGCATGGGCAGCAATAATGTTCAGCTCATCCCCCTTTCTGCGGTTCCAAAGATAATGAAGCAATGCCATGGAATCAGGGCCGCCTGATACACCAACAACGATTGTCTGTCCCCGTTGAATCAGCTGATGCTTTTTAATAAATTGTTCGACTGCCTGAAGCATTCCCTTCTCTCCTTATCCTATGCGGCTCAACCTTGCCTTCGTCCATTTTTTCATGAACAGCCTCTCGGGTAGTATACCAAAAACAAGGATGTCCCTGTAAAGAATTGAAACTGCCGCTACATGGACTGGCTAACAAGGTAAAACAGATAGACGATAAACAGAAATGAGCCCAAGAGAACCGTTTCGAACATGACCGCTCTTTTCCTCTTTTTCTTTATGATCCTCTGTCCCGACCGTCTGCTTGACCGCTGTCCGTTTACAGGCTGGGCCGGCATTTTGCTTCTTCCCTTATTGTTCAGGGTGGAAACCATTTCATTGCGCATCTCTTCGGCGCTTTTATATTTTCCATACAAGCCTTTCAGGAGAACAGATTGGAAGGGAGACAGCATGGCGCTGTTTTTGACAGCGTTCTTCAGCTGCTGTCCCCCGTCCTTCCTTTTATCAAACCGTTGGGGATACGCCAGGTTGATCATAATCATACTTGCAGCGAACAGGTCATAGGAGGGTTCAGCCTTCCGGGTACCAAGACCCCAGTAGCCCCTGTCAAAAAACTCTGTATATTCCTTGATCGACCGCCCAATTTGAGTCGTTCCTCCCACATCGATCCAGCGAATGCGGTGCGGAGGCCCTACGACGAGCAGGTTGTCGGGCTTTAAATCGCCGAATACCCACCCGGCCTGATGAAGCATCTGCAGATCCGTGAGAAGCTGGACGAGGAGGATGGCCGCCCATTCTTCTTTATGGTTCTTCATGAAGTGAAACAATGTATCTCCTTTTAAATACTCCATCACATAAAAGGGGATCTGCTGCTGTCCTTGAAGATAGTCATCCACATCGATTAAAGAAGGCCCAAGGATTTTGCCTTGGACCCTTGAAAAGTGTTTTAACACGTTGACTTCCGAAATAATCGCCATGCTGTCATGGCCTGTTTTAACAGCGACCTTGCCGTTTCTTCCGGCAGCAAGATACACAGTTCCTGTAGCCCCTGAGCCCAGCTCTCTAATGATGGAATACTCGTTTCGGTGCCATTTGCCGGTAACCAGTTCACCGGCCCTGAGCTTAAAAACCTGACCCTTCGAAGTATTCTTCTTCATCACCGGTGATCAATCTCCTTTTTGAACGCCTGTTCGTAAATTCATTGATCGCGGCTTTTATCGCCGGACCGGTCGGGGTAATACCTCCCGATGAAAGCTTGCTGAACGCACTCGTGATCGAATTTAACTGAGGGGTCCAATCGATCAGCTTTTCTGTATCATCCTTCTTGCCCGGAAATGCATACAGAGCGAATTGATTGTAGCCCATCCTTGAGTTCAGGGATATGGATAAGTCAATGAGCGACTCCTGTACAGTAGCCAGCTTCTTCTCCATGCTCCCGGACGAATCTACGAGAATAAGCAATTCCAGATCCATGGTTTCCCCGAGATCATCTACCACTTCCATAACTTCCCCCCGTTTTTCTGGCGGAAGGTCCTCGATAGTCGAATCTTTCCCAAGAATCTGCTGAAGTTCGCTGTTGATGACGCCATGAATCGTTTGTGCCATCCCTTTTCTCGTGACCATCTGAACAGTCTGGGAAAGCTGTGCCGTATAGACGATCTGGCTCACACCACCTCCTGACAAGGATATATCCTCCACTTCTTTCAAGCCTTTATGAAGGTATTCAGGACTGTTCTCTTCCATAATGCCGATTACATTTATCGTAATGCCATGTTCGCGTGCAAGCGCCGCCATCGCAACCGGATCCTCGCCCTGGTTTGAGCAGCCATCTGTGATTAGAAGCACCTGGCGCAGTGTCCCTTTTTTTATGTCCATATAAATCGTCTCCTCTCATCATGATTTGCTGTTATCATCCTTGTCATCGATGAGGGGATTTATACTTTTATTCTTTGAAATTATTGAGCTTTCGGGCGTTTAATATTGATTTTCGGAAAATGAGGTATGGATGCCCATTTCGGAATGTTACGGTTTATTTTCGCTACCACCACCGTCATATCGTCTTCAATCGAATTCGATCCTGTGCGAATGACCTCTTCCATAAGCAAGTCTGCCATGGCCTGAGGATCGTCTGTCCCCATCTCTTTGATCTTCCGCTTCATCCACGCATTAATGTTCTCCACATGCTTTGGCCCCTCATAGATTCCGTCGCTCATCATGATGAGCAGGTCCCCTGCCTTCAGCTGCTCACTGACCACATCGACTTCAAACTCTTCAATGATTCCAATGGGAAGGTTGCTTGCCTCAATCATTCTTACCTGGTCACCGCGTTTGACAAAGCTTGGTGATGAGCCGATCTTCAAAAATTTCAGTGAAGCATCCTGCAGGTCAATCATAGCGAGATCCAGTGTGGAAAAGATCTCATCTGTCGTGCGAAGAGAAAGAACTGAGTTGACCGATTTGATAGCCACTTCTTCATCGATTCCTGATTTTAATATCTTTTGAAGCAGTTCCAGTGTTTCATTGCTCTCTTTAAAAGCCCTTTCTCCATTTCCCATGCCGTCTGAAATCGCAATGGCATATTTTCCGCCGCCAAGCTCGATCGTGGAATGGCAGTCGCCGGATAGCCATGCTCCTCCCTTTGCCGCCGAAGCAATGCCTGTTTCAATGATAAACTCACGTGCCGATCCGAACGACACATGGCAATTGCCGTTCTGGTAATAGCTGCACTCCTCTTTTTTTACAACAATCGTCTCCTGAAGGATATCTGATAAAAGAGGGGCAATGATTTTTTCACACTCCCCGGTGCCCTGGCAATATGGGAGGCTCAATTCAATATCCACATTGGACGCTTCAAGGCTGTATACGTCGATATGCCCCAGCTCAATGCCCGCATGCAGGATCGCCTCTTTAATCTGCTCCTCCTGCACCTGATGGTTGGCATGCTCTCGTTGGATTTCCTTCGCAAAATCCCCCATCACCTGCGATACGCCAAGCAACTGATTAGCAACCAGCTTCCGGCTTTCCTGCACCTGCTGCTTCAGCTTCTGGCTGGCCCGATACTGAGAGAGCTCTTTCGAAATAGCATCTGTAATCTTTTGAGGCTTCACACAATGCTTTTCCCATTCTAGTTTAAGCCGCCGATCTTTTATTTCCTGATATTGCTCCTGCTCGTACATAATTTGGGACATCATCTCATACGTTTTAGTAAAATTAACTGCCCAGCACTGTTCCTTCTTAAAACAAGTCTGGCACGTTTTTTCTGTGATGTTGCTTAAAAACAAATCAACTTCGCGGTCGTTGCTCTCTTCATATTCATCTTCTCCATAGGAAGAGAAGGAATGAGACAGCGCCTGGAACATTGACGAAAACTGTTCTACACGGTTCGCCGTCACGTCTCTGATCTTTTTAACATACTGCTGCTGTTCATTAGAATGTTCCCGGGATCCCGGCACATAGCGGGCAATGCTCGAAATCACGGCATTCGGCGTGAGTAAAAAAAGAGCAATGGCAATACCTGACTCAATCATCGTCTGCATAATGGCTACATTTCCTTCGCCATACAGACCGATCAGTAATGTGCCGATTAACAGGCCGAAACCGACACCAAGCCGCTTCCCTTCTTTCAGCAGCCCTCCCAAGAGACCCGCAAAAGCAAGCAAGCTCATTTGGTAGAGGCTGCCTACATTGGCCAAACTTAAAATCAACCCCGTTACGACGCCGACCGTTGAGCCGATCGCCGCTCCGCCAACAAACGCGAACATCAGAACTAAATATCTTGAAACGATATGTTCAACCGAATAATGGTGAATTTCCCATCCGATGGTCCCGGTCATGACAGAAGCCAGCAATATCATAAAACAAATGATTTCTTCATTCTTTAACGATTGTGGAATTCGTTTGAAGTTCAATAGAGGAATACTTTGCAAAAAGATCAAGGTAAGTACGAGTGAAAGGCCCGCTTCAACAGCTCCCATCATGTACTCACTGATTTGAGGGTTTCCTGACGTAAGAAAGATGGTCGCCAGCCTGGCCGTTATGCTTGTCAAGAATACGACGGCCGGCACCCATCTGGCACGGTTCTTTGTCATCAGGTCAGCTGCCTTTTGATAAACAGCATAAATGACAACTCCCGTTATTATGTAAAATGCGTTGATGGGCATATGGGACAGCGCACCGGCCACCAGTGCAAGAATCGCAATACCTGTCCGTTCCTTCCGCAAAATGTATACTGAAGCGATCAGCGGCAGGGCAAAAGGTGTTATCTCTGATAGAATCATAGCTCGTCCAAGTAAAAAACCAACAGCAAACAACAACAGTCTCCAGTTTAAAAGCACACTTTCCAGCCTGTGCATGAAGCGTTTACTCATGCCGATTGAAAGATTCTGCGTCTTCTCAAACCACACCATCACCCGAAGAGGTCCCATTACATTTCTGTCCGCCTTTTGATACATCCTCCACACCACCCCTATAGTTTTTGTGTGTATCATTATACCCACAGGTAATTCACATTTTTTGTCAAACGATTAGAGCATGTTCAAAAAACTTCTCGACGTACAAATACAAAAAATCTGTATTGTCTTGGACAAATACAAAAAACCCTGTATTTTTTTATAAAAATACAGGGTTGATAATTATATGTAATTGGTGACCCGTACGGGATTCGAACCCGTGTTACCGCCGTGAAAGGGCGGTGTCTTAACCGCTTGACCAACGGGCCAGTCTTATTTTTTTTGTAGAAAAACATGGTAGCGGCGGAGGGAGTCGAACCCACGACCTCACGGGTATGAACCGTACGCTCTAGCCAGCTGAGCTACACCGCCATGTTAAAGACACAAGTAGTATATTACAAGAATCCATACCACCTGTCAACGTTTTTCAAAAAAGATTAAAAATAAAAGCTGTTTTCTAAAAGATTGTTGCTTTGGGGACCTTCTTGTAAAGAAGCTTCATTGATAGGTTGATTGGAGTGTAAGGTGCGAGACTCCTCGAAAATGAATTTCACATTTTCTTCGTGCGATATAACGCTGCCGAAGCTTTCCTTGTCCTGCGGGAGCAGCGGGACAGGTGAGACCCACAGACGCATGCGTCGAGAAAGTAGGCGCTGGCGCCGGTGAGGCTCACCGCACGCCCCGCAGAAAGCGAGCATCCTGAAACGGAAATCAACCACTCCCAAAAGCAATGAAAAAATCAAAAAGAAAAGACATCCCTTGAGAGATGTCTTTGTATTTATATAAGGTTGTGAAGCTTGAGCATTCAAGTCAGCAGCCTATTAGCCTCGGCGAGCTCCGCGTCCGCCGCGTTTTGACTCTGTTTGGCGTTTCAATGTTGCCAGACGGTCTTCACTGTCTTTTAAGAATTTACTCATTTTATCTTCAAATGTTACAGCCGTGTTAAAACCACCATTGCCGCGAGGAGAACCTTTGCGCTGTTTATTGAATCCGCCTTTTGACGGGCCGAATCCGCCGCTTTTCGGTGCACCAAAGTTTCCTTTGTTTGCTCCGTAGTTGTTTCTCACCGGTGCAGGATTATCTTTCGCCTTTTTAATGGACAAGCCGATTTTGCCGTCTTTTTCGATATTCATGACTTTAACTTCGACTTCATCACCGACTTTTAAGTGGTCGTTAATGTCCTTAACATAATTGTCTGCAACTTCACTAATGTGCACAAGTCCGGTTGTTCCTCCTGGCAGCTCGACAAACGCCCCAAAATGAGTAATTCCTGTAACCTTACCTTGCAACTTGCTGCCTACTTCAATTGACATGAAGAAAATGCTCCTCCTTAGGTATTCATAAGTTTACTTTATTATACATGTGAAAAATTCGGGATGTCAATCCGACGAAGACCCTGGTACTTTAAATACGGTCTCCCCCTTTTTTGACATGAAGTAATCACGCCTTGCAATCTCCCCGATATAATCAACGTCTTTTAGTTTATGCACTTCATCTTTTAATTGTGACTTCTTATTTTTCGTCTGCTCTAATTTGGCCTTCAGGTGTTTTTCTTGCTTCCCCTTATCCTCGAGTGAGACCATTTGGGAAGTGATGGTTGAGATCAGCATAAAGGCAAAAAACGAAAAAACCACCATAAAAGCTGCCAGGCGTCGATATAAACCACGTTTCTTCTTCGCGTCGATCTTTTGCTGGAGATGATGTTCTTTAACGTAGCCCGTATTTAATTCAGTAATCTTCTCTTTATTAAACTGGACCATGCCCACCCTCCTATTTCTCCTGTTTGCGGAACCAATTTTTGACTGTATTCTTCAGAGAAATAAGAATCCCTGCTTTTTTTAGCCATTTACCTTTTAAATTATACCATGTTTGCTTAGGAATGAAACGCAAAATCAGTCTAAATAACCATTTTATTGGAGAAAAAACAATCTTGAGCAGCGTGAAAACAATGGCCCAAACCCATCTTGCCGCCAAAATGCCTATAGCTAAAATGATAGAGATTACCCATTTTACAGGCTTTATGATAAGTCCATAGAAAAGCCGTACGAAAAAGCGGAACAATTGTGTGACAATGCGGATCATTACTTCCAGCACACGTTTATAGCCTGTTTGCAGCAACGCTTTATAAAAACTGAAGCCGCACAAAAGAGCCGCAAAAATATACAAACGGAGATTGGCATGGTTCACATGAAGCAAAACATAAAAGACGATCAGTGCCTGCAGAAGCCAGAAAATCAAGTCATTGATAAAGTGCAGCCAGTACCATTTTCGGCGTTCATGGACGAAACGGCCATACGTATCAATCGCCATCCCGATCCATATTCCCATGGCTGCCATGGACAGCATCGTCTGGAATTGTACAGATAAGGTCATTTGAAAAGCTTGCCGAAAAATCCTTTGGTTTTTTCCCCGCTCTGCTGGTCAAGATAAACAAGGTCAAATACTTTCCCTTCTATGGACACCATGCCGGATTCCACATCCAGATTCTTCATTTTCAGGTTGGTACCCCGGATTGCAAGAAAGCCCATCGTTGTTTCCAGTAGAAACTCCTCGTTATCAAAGCTTTCAACCTGTTTGACACCAGTGATCTCAAGTTTTTTCCGGCCAACCATTTTCACGTCATGATCTGGAAGGTTCGCATTATTTAAGGAGCCATAGTTATGATATTGGTCCATTCTAATCCCCCTCTTTCGCTTTATGTTTATGAAAAGAGGGACAACTTTAGAACTTGGACTAAACAAAGAAAAGCGCATCCTCCGAGGACTAGGGATGAAATTAATGTTTTAAGCTGAAAACAAGAGCTAAATAAAAGAAGAGCCTAGAACTTAGGCTCTTCTTCCGTTGATTGAAGTGATTCCTCATTGATGATGGTATACATTTGGCCAGCTTCCTCTTTTTTAGTGAACTCCTTTAGCTCGTCTACGCGAACGGTCACGAGTTTCTGTCCGAAGCGGATAGAAAGTTCGTCACCGGCTTTCAGAACCGAAGAGGATTTGGCCTGTTTGCCGTTGATGGCGATGCGGCCTTGATCAGAAATTTCCTTTGCTACCGTCCTTCTTTTAATAAGACGGGAGACTTTAAGAAATTTATCAAGACGCATTTACTTTACGGCTTCCTTTAACTTGTTCCCTGGACGGAAAGCCGGAACTGTAGAGGCAGGGATGCTGATCTCTTCTCCAGTTTGCGGGTTGCGCCCTGTACGGCTTGAACGCTCTCTTGTTTCAAACGTTCCGAATCCTACGAATTGTACTTTGTCTCCGCTCTTCAACGCATTTGTAATCTCATCAACAAGACCACTTACTACCACTTCAACGTCTTTCTTGGTTAAACCTGATTTCTCAGCAATATTTGTCACTAGTTCATTTCTGTTCATTTTTAAAAACCTCCTTAGCATTCTTTCAAAAGATTCGGGCAAAGTCCAGAAAACTTAAGGGTTCTGCTTGCTCTCGAACAATATTCTCTAAGAAAAAACAGATTCCTTCCCGGTTTTACAAATTTTCTTTCGCCTGATTCCAGAGCTGGTCCATCTTTTCCAGAGAGGCTTCCTCTGGAGTTAGCCCTTCTTTGCTTAGTTCATTTTCGATATAGCGGAACCGGGCATAGAACTTTTGATTCGTCAGAGCCAGTGCTTCTTCCGGATGGATGCCGTAAAAACGTCCGAGGTTCACCATGGTGAACAGCATGTCCCCAAATTCCTTACGGCGCTCATCGTCGGATTCTGCGGACTTCCATTCATCGAACTCTTCCCTTAACTTATCTAAAATAGGCGTGACCTCATCCCAGTCAAAACCGGCCTTTGCCGCTTTTTTCTGATAATCATAAGCTTTGTGCATTGCAGGAAGCCCTTTTGCTACCCCATCAAGGAGCGAGCGGCGGTGCTCATTTCCTTTTTCCTTAGATTTGATCTGCTCCCAATTTTGAAGCACTTCATCCGCTGTATCGGCTTCTACGTCACCGAATACATGAGGATGGCGCCTGATCATTTTTTCTGCCAGACTCGAGATCACTTCATCCATTGAAAAATAACCTTCATCTTCACCGATTTGGGCATGCAGCAAGACTTGAAGGAGAACGTCCCCCAATTCCTCCGCTAGATGCTCATCATCTTCATCATCGATGGCTTCAAGCACTTCATAGGCTTCTTCGATTAAATATTTTTTCAACGATTCATGCGTTTGTTTCTTGTCCCATGGACAGCCGTCCGGCCCGCGCAGTTCTCTGATGATACCCCGCAGATACTCAAAATCCCGGTACAGCATTTCCTCTTTATCAACGGGAGGAACATAGACGGCCGTCAAATTATTGAGCGTGACAGAACGATCCAGTTCATAGAGGGGAACCCACTGAATGGATTCTTCGGCACTTCCTGCAGCGGTCACAACAGCAACTTTAAAGTCATCCGGATACTTTTCCATTAACGTCAGTTTTACTTCTGAAGCGATGAATCCATCATACACCTGCACGATGATGAGGTGGTTGCGGATCTGGATGTGTTCCTTCTTCAAGCTGGTGCCGTCCAAGATTTGACATCCATCAATCGGGTCAATTTTTAAAGCGGTATACATCTCATCCAGAAAACTTTTGCCTCCCGCCACTTTCACTTCAACGCCGCGGCTGTCAGCTTCCTTCAGCAGCAGCTGAACGGTTTGCTCGGCAACAAGCGGATGACCTGGCACGGCATAGATGATGTGATCTGAAGAAGCCTTTTGGAATAAAACAGAAGTGATTTCACGATAAACATCTTCAAAAGCATCATGTTTTTCATAGATGTCATCAAAGAAAGTCATCTTGACGCCTTCCTGCTCCAGCTTAGCTACAGCTGGATGATCATTTGTACGGACAAAGACATGTTCTGCCTTAAGCAGCATCCGGTACACTCCTACAGTGAGCTGATCCAGGTCCCCTGCTCCCAGTCCAAGTATTGTTATCGAATAAGGCATGTTAACTCCTTCTTTCTTTCCAGCGTTTCAACATATGCTGTAATTTTTGTAGTTTAGGAATGCGGACCAGATCTTCCACCTTAAATACTTTAGCTGTTGTGAGTGCCACAAAAAGAGCGACCCCGCCGCCTGCACTGGCAGCCAGTGAAATGACAGCATCCGCCGATCTGGATTCTGTCATCACACGATCCAATCCTGATTTTATGAGCCATGCCGTAAGCGACATCACAGCCGCAGCGCCGCCGATGCGTATGCCATAAAATTTTTCAGCAGCAGCAAAGCCTGTTGTTCTTTCTAATATGATAAGATTTATTGCCGCTGCGGCAATGGATGCCAATACAGTGGCAAAACTTGCTCCCATTGGACCCCATAACGGCATCATAGCAAGGTTTCCTGCCACTTTAACAATAAAAGCAGCTGATACACTCATCACAGGATAGGTACTGTAACCCATCCCCTGCAAAAGGCCGGTGGATACAAGGAAAAGGGAAACGGTCAGGATAGAGATACCCAGGACTGCGATTTCCAAGGATCCTTCCGCGCTCTCAAAAAGCATCCGGTTTACAGGCTCGATAATCACGGCAAGGCCTGCCGAAGCGGCTAGACCGATAATAAAAACAGCCTTTATCGAGATACCGCATATTTTTTGAATTCTGGCAGAGTCCAAACGTACTTTTGCCGCGGCCACCGCTGGGACAGCAGCAAGGGAAATGGATGTTGCAATGACCGTACCCAGCTGAAGGAGCGGCTGCGCCCTGTCAAAGATCCCTTTTAAACTTCTTGCCTCCCCTAGCGTCACCCCATTTTGCTGCAGAAGATTTACGAACGTAAACGCATCCGCCAGCTGGAATAAAAGTAAAATCATTGAGCTCAATGATAATAGAAGCCCCGCTGAAAGGAGCTGAAAACCTATCTTTCTTGATGGCTTGGACCCCACTATCCAGCTTTTCTTCCGGCTCCCGGATCGGTAGAAATAGAGAACTAAAACGAGTAGCCCTGCCAAAGAACCGACAGCAGAGCCAGCGGAAGCTCCCGCACCAGCAATATAGACATTATAGCCATGTGAAATAAAATAATAGGAAAACCCAATGATACAGGCGACCCGGATGAACTGTTCTGCCACCTGGGAAAAAGCTGTGGGTTTCATTTGTTCAAATCCTTGAAAGATTCCCCTGAAAACGGCCACAAAGGGTACGGTCAAGTAGATCAGCGAAGTCGCCTGAATCGGAAGCTGAAGCCCCGGGTCACCCATCCAGCTTGCAATCTTGGCTGATGCAAAAAACAACAGAAGAAAAAGAAGCAAGCCCGCCGCAATAAATGCAGTAAATGCACTTCGGATGATCGTGCCTCTCTCCTTTTCTAAAAGACCTTCTGACCTTTCAGACAGAAGACGGGAAAGAGCAACAGGAAACCCGGCCAGCGCAAACGCTGAGGCGATGCCGTAAAACGGATACACCTGCTGAAACACATAAAACCCCGTATTGCCTGTTATATTTTGATAAGGAATGCGGTAAACCACACTTAGAATTTTTACGATAAACATGGCGATGGTCAACAAAAATGCCCCATGCCAAATCCGTTTCGATTGTTCGTCCATACCTGCTCCTAAACACTGCATCGAATAAAAGTATAAGTATTATAGCATAGTTAGAAAAGCTGAAGCGCCTGGTTAGAGACGACAAGCGCTGGAGTTCTCACACAGCAACACGTTTTTTGTGTTGAGGTGGGAGATCGAAGCGTTCGAGTCTCTAGGCGCTGAAGCCGGATCAAGAAAAGCTGAAGCCGCTGTTTAGAGACGAAATGCACTGGAGGTCTTTGGCATAAAACGCTTTTTGTTTTCTGACAAAGACCGAAGTGGTCGAGTCTCTAGCGGCTGAAGCTGGATCAAGAAAAGCTGAAGCGCCTGGTTAATAGCAGAAAAAAAGAAGGAGCCTCAGCTTCCTTCTTTTAGTGTTCCATTTGTCTGGCAAGAAAGCCCGCTGCAGTCTCTGCAAGCTTTTGCTCGAGTTCTGTGATTTTCTTGCCTTCTTTTGATATTAAAGCAACGGCTCCAATCGGATCTCCGCTCGCTACAATCGGTGCAATAACGTAGGATGATGACTCTTTCGTTCCATCTACGATCTCTACTTCGCTTCCTTTGGAATCAAGCAGTGATTTTCGGTCGTTCATTGATGATTCAATCATTTTGCCGATGCTTTTGTTCAGATAGTCTTTCTTTGATCCGCCAGCTACCGCAATAAAAGTATCACGGTCAGCGATGAGAACTAAATGTCCCGAACTGTCAGCCAAGGATTCAGCATATTCTTTTGCAAAATCACCGAGTTCATTGATCGGTGAATATTTTTTTAATATCACTTCGCCATCCCTGTCCACAAAAATTTCAAGTGGATCTCCTTCTCTGATGCGGAGCGTACGGCGAATCTCTTTCGGTATAACAACCCGGCCAAGGTCATCAATACGGCGTACAATGCCTGTTGCTTTCATAGAATAATGCCCTCGCTTTCATATGGTGTATTCACTGGATGTAATACATAAATGAAACCTTCTTTTGAAGATTGTTCCATTCCCTGCTAGTATTATTTGTTACCTTGCGAGTTCTATTCATCAAAAGCATTTTGTTTTTGGCCGGGTGCCGCTTCTCTTTACGATCTGGACTTGGCTTTATCTTTTTTGACGCTTTTTAGCTTCTTCAGTACCTGCTCCATTGCCTGAAGCAGTTCTTTATCCGAGATGCGTTTTTTGTTAAATAATATTTTAAGTCTTTCTTTTTCCACACCAAGATTAATGAACCGGCCGAGCTTGTTGACGATATCAAACAGCTTGGCACCATCTATTTTCTCTGTCGCTTCCTGCGACAGCATGATGGTTACCGTATCGCCTTTTTGCTCAATGCTGTCCGCGCTTTCTTGTTTGGCCAGCTCTTTAATCCTCGCAATTAACAGCAAGCATTCCACTTCAACCGGATAATCGCCAAAACGGTCGATCAGACTGTCATGAAGCTCATCGACATCAGCAAGGGAGTTCGCCGCCTTAAATTGCTTGTACATGTCGATCTTCTGTTTGCTGTCGTCGATATAGGTCGAAGGAATATAGGCATCCACTTCAATATTAATATCAATCACAGGCACAGTTTTCTTCGGCTTGTCGCCTTTTCTTTCTTCAATGGCTTCCTGCAGCATTTGAGAATAGAGGTCAAATCCAACAGAGTCAATAAAACCATGCTGTTGAGCCCCAAGAAGGTTCCCCGCTCCTCGGATCGACAGGTCACGCATTGCAATTTTAAAGCCTGAGCCAAGTTCTGTGAACTCCTTGATTGCCTGAAGTCTTTTTTCAGCCACTTCCGTAAGCACTTTATCCCGCTGATAGGTAAAATAAGCATAAGCGACCCGGTTGGAGCGCCCAACCCTCCCTCTTAACTGATAAAGCTGGGAGAGGCCCATTTTGTCAGCATCATAGACAATCAATGTATTGACGTTCGGTATGTCTACACCCGTCTCTATAATGGTCGTGGACACTAGCACATCTGTATTGCCCTCAAGGAAATCAAGCATGACAGATTCCAGTTCGTTCTCCGACATCTGTCCGTGAGCCGCAGCTACCCGGACATCAGGTATGAGAGCTGATATCTGTTCGGCCATCCGATCAATCGTTTCTACTCGGTTATATAAAAAGTAAACCTGGCCGCCGCGCCCAAGTTCGCGCTCGATCGCCTCTCTCACAAGGGATGCGTTGTATTCCACTACATAGGTTTGAACAGGAAAACGGTTTTCAGGCGGTGTTTCAATGACTGATAAGTCCCTTACACCAAGCATGGACATATGGAGCGTCCTCGGTATAGGGGTCGCCGTTAACGTCAGTACATCAACGTTAGATTTTAACCGTTTGATTTTTTCTTTATGAGTAACCCCAAACCGCTGTTCCTCGTCAATAATCAGAAGGCCCAGATCATGATACTGGACATCCTTGGAAAGTAAACGGTGTGTTCCGATGACAATATCAACAGTTCCGTTCTTAAGCCCTTTCGTCACTTCCGACTGTTCCTTTTTAGAACGGAACCGGCTGAGTGAACCAATGGAAATCGGAAACTCGGCAAAACGTTCACGGAAGGTTTCGTAGTGCTGCTGAGCCAAGATCGTCGTTGGAACGAGGAATGCCACCTGCTTACCGTCCATAACTGCTTTAAAGGCGGCACGGATAGCCACCTCCGTTTTGCCATAGCCGACATCCCCGCAAAGAAGGCGGTCCATGGGGCGGGTCCTTTCCATATCGACCTTAATTTCATTAATAGCCCGAAGCTGATCGTCTGTTTCCTGATAAGGAAAGGAGGACTCAAATTCCTGCTGTTCAGCTCCATCTTTTCCGAACGCATAACCAACACTGGCTTCGCGTTCAGCATAGAGCTTGATCAAGTCATCCGCAATATCCTGCACCGAAGACTTAACTTTGCTTTTGACCTTCTTCCAGTCACTTCCGCCCAAGGCATAGATTTTCGGTTCCTTCGCTTCAGAACCGACAAACTTCTGCACTTGGTCGATCTGCTCGACAGGCACATAGAGCTTGTCATTTCCGGCATACCGAATGTGAAGATAATCTTTGTGGACCCCTTTTATTTCAAGGGTTTCAATCCCTAAGTATTTCCCAATCCCATGGTTAACGTGTACAACATAATCGCCGACTTTAAGTTCTGAGTAGCTTTTGATCCGTTCGGCATTGGACATTTTTTGAGAGCGTACTGGACGTCTTGCTTTCTTTGTAAAGACTTCTTCCTCTGTGATGACGGCAAGCTTCTGTTTCGGTGATTCGAAACCACTCGATAGGTCACCGATCAAAATTTGATTCACTTTCGGCTTAAGTACGGTATCGCCAGAAATAAGGCTCGCTTCCATTTCGTAGTCAGCCAGCACTCTTTCCAGACGCTTTGCCCGCTCCTCATTGGCGGCAAGAAAGACGACTGTATATCCTGTTTTCTTCCACCGCTCCAGTTCACCCTTCAGGACTTGTAGCTGCCCATGGAAATTCTGCATTCCTTTGCTTTCGACATTTACAATATTCTGCGGATTGGTGTGCGGAACATGGCGCAGGAAAAGCGATAGATAAATTTTATGGAATGGTGCCTGCTGTAGGATATCGCTCTCTTGTGATAAACGGATATCCGTCAGAATTTCCCCTTGCATCAGCAGTGATGTATGCCATTCTGCTTCTTCTTTTTCCAGCTGGTTCGACATCTCCTGAACACGGCTGACTTCATCCATTACGATAATACTGTCCTTTGGCACGTAATCCAGCAGACTGGCAGGCTCATCATAAAATAAGGATATATATTTATACATCCCCTGGTAGCGCTGCTTTTCCTTAAATTGGCCGATTTCATAAGCCGTATGTTCAACAAGTGTTTCTTTAACCTGCTTGTCTTTAATCTTTTTTAGTGTGGAGGCCACTCCGGCTTCCATCTTTTGAACCGCTGTTTCAAATTGTTCACTATAGAGCAGGATCTCCTGTGCAGGCCCGATCAATATTTTTTCTGTCTTTTTGTCAGATCGCTGCGTATCCGCTTCAAAAAAGCGAATTGAATCGATTTCCGTATCAAACAGCTCAATTCGGACCGGCAGTCTTTCTGTTAAAGGATAGATGTCCAGAATTCCGCCGCGCATACTGAACTCTCCTGGTGAGGAAACCATGCTTACCCGCTCGTACCCAATGGCCACGAGTGTGTTCAATACGTGTTCTACCTCAAGATCCATTCCTGTTTCAAATCCAAGCTGACTCTGTTTCCATAAACTTTTCGGCGGCAGAAATCTCCTGACACCGGCAATCGGAGCTATAATGACGCCTTTATCCTTATGAGTCAGAAAGTTAAGCACTTCTAACCGCTGAGCTTTTAACTCGGGACTGGCAATTGCAATTTCTGAAGATATCAAATCATTGACCGGATAAAGAAAAACCTCTTCTTCCGGAAGCAGGCTGCATAGATCTTCATAGAGCTTCTGAGCCTGATAAAGATTATGAGTGATGACGAATTGTGTTTGTCCCGTCTGCTCATATAAAGAGGCAATTAGAAGCGTCCTTGCCGATCCGGATAATCCGGCGACCAGCTGTTCTTTCAGGTTTTCCTTTAAACCTGTCAGTACAGCCTGAAAATCATCGCCCTTGCTGTAGAGCTTTTTAAGTCCTAACATGTAAACCTCCCCCCTGATGAAATACAAACCCGTGTATTCCTCAGTACTATGTTGTATATGCTTACTGATGGTGTTTCTTGCTCTTTCCCCGTTTATGATATGAATATTCTATTCTGCTTCAAACAGAAAAAGCCTTGGCCAGCTGCCAAAGCGACTTTCTTATTGAATAAAAGAATGGAGCGCATAGTAATCCGGGTTTCTCTCAAGCGCTTCATGACAATCCTCGCAAATGGTTTTGACTTGTAAATGCCCTTGCTTGTCATACTCGAGCATCGCTTGCCTTTCTTCAGAAGTAAGCTCGTGAAAACCAAGCTGTTCTGAAGTAAGATTCTGGTGCTCCAGGCTTCCCACGTGCTTTCCACAGTGGCGGCAATGATAATGAATAGCCAATGACACAGCCCCCTTATCCGGTTCATATTATGTTATGTTACTCCCATTATGAACGGAACAGGGGATTTCTATTCAGCCGTTGTACTTATTCATGACGCGTGAAAACGGCATAGACAGAAAGGCTTCACACGCATCAGATGACCGTTGAAGAGCTGATTCAATAAGAGGAGTGTCCTCTTTAGAAAACGGACTGAGAACGTAATCCGGTACAGGCTGGGCATTGGACGGCCTTCCAATTCCGAATCGGACTCTGTTATACTCCTGAGTGCCAATATGGGCGATAATAGATTTCATCCCATTATGGCCGCCGGCACTTCCTTTTTCCCTCAGCCTCAGTTTGCCTGCAGGGGTATCCAGATCATCGTAAATGACCACCATGTCCTCAACAGCCAATTTAAAATAATCTTTAAAAGGGCGGACACTTTCTCCTGATAAATTCATATACGTTAAAGGCTTTAACAAATACACCTTTTCTCCATTAATTACACCAGTCCCATAAATCCCTTTAAATTTCGATTGGTTTAAAGGAATGTTAAAACGCTTTGATAATTCATCGATCACCCAAAAGCCCACATTGTGGCGTGTATTTTCATATTCTCTGCCCGGGTTTCCGAGACCTACAAACCATTTCACATGAAATCCTCACTTTCATGGCCGCTGTCTTACACCAACAGCCTATGATGATGCTACCTCATATTATACACTAAACTGTGCTGGTCATTAATTAAGAACACCTACAGAAAAGCTCATTGAGCCAGGCACCAATCAAAACAAACGGCGCAGCCTGCAAGCTGCGCCGTTCCTTATCTTCTGCTATTAATTATTCTTTAGGCCCGCCGGAACCCTTGTCCTCATTATCCACAGCTTTTCCTTCTGCATCTCCGCCTGGATCCGCTTCTGCTTCTTCTCGATCTTCAGCATCTTCGTCTTCCGTTTCAGCAACGGCCGGAGGTGTAACAGTCAGAACAACCTCTTCCTCGTCATCAACAATTTCATAAGAAGATGAGGCCGGAAGATCTTTTACAAGGAGGGAATCTCCAATGTTAAGATTTTCTGCATTGACTTCAATATGATCCGGGAAATCATTCGGCTTGGCTTTTACCGTCACCGTATGAAGAATACGCTGAAGGACACCGCCTTCTTTCACTCCCGGAGATTCGCCTGTAACCGTTAGAGGCACATCAGCTTCGATTTCTTTTTTAAGGTCAACCACGATGAAATCAATATGTCTGACTTCATTTTTTAAGTGATCTCTTTGTACTTCCTGAACCATTACCGACAATTTTTTCTTATCATCTGTAACCAGGGAAATAACCCCGTTTAGTCCATGGTCTTTTATTACTTTTATAAACTCTGTTTCTGTAACAGCTATAGACTGAGGTTCTGTGCCGCTGCCGTAAACAACCGCAGGCACATTCCCTTCTTGTCTTAGTTGAGTGATATAAGAACGCTTTGTGGTATTTCGTTTATTGGCTTTGAGTTCTGTTGCCATATTATTTCACCCTTCCTAAATATAAGTCTCTATAAGAATTACCCTATTTTACGAAGTTTAAAACCAAGCAAGCAAAAACCATGTCTCCGAAAGCTGTCTATTAATCAAATAGTTTGGAAACAGAAAGCTGTTCGTGAACGCGAATAATCGCTTCTCCAAGCAATGGAGCCACAGATAGCTGAGTAACTTTGTCCGTGCGTTTTTCGTCTGGAAGGACAATCGTGTTCGTCACGACAAGTTCTTTAATCCTGGAGTTCTGGATGCGTTCCATTGCAGGACCTGACAATACAGGGTGTGTACAGCACGCATAGACTTCCTTTGCACCGTTTTCAACAAGCGCGTTTGCAGCAAGTGTGATCGTACCTGCAGTGTCGATGATGTCATCAATCAAAATCGCCGTCTTTCCTTCAATGTTACCAACGATGTTCATGACTTCAGCCACATTCGGACGCGGACGACGTTTGTCAATGATCGCAATAGGAGCTTTCAGACGGTCTGCCATTTTTCTTGCACGTGTTACTCCACCGTGATCAGGAGAAACCACGACAATGTCATTAAGTTTCTTATCTTCAAAGTAATTGGCAAGAATCGGAACACCAAGAAGCTGATCCACTGGAATATCAAAGAATCCCTGGATTTGGGTAGCGTGAAGGTCGATAGTAATAACCCTTGTCGCCCCTGCAGTTTCTAAAAGGTTTGCTACTAGTTTTGCTGTAATAGGTTCACGCGCACGCGCTTTGCGGTCCTGGCGGGCATACCCGTAATAAGGAATGACCACATTGATCGTTTTGGCTGAAGCACGTTTAAGCGCATCAATCATGATAAGCAATTCCATTAAGTGCTGATTAACTGGGGCGCTTGTAGACTGAATAATATAAACTTCGCTCCCGCGGATGCTTTCTTCGATATTGATTTGGATTTCGCCATCGCTGAAGTGGGTTACAGAGCTTTTTCCAAGATCAATTCCAATATGCTTCGCAATTTCCTGTGCGAGTTCAATATTTGAATTTAACGTAAAAACCTTTAACGTAGAATCAACATAACTAGTAGCCATTAACACCTATTCCTTCCGTTTTTTAAACTACTTGCTCAATTTTCTTGTAAACAGCTTTATGCTTTATTTTTTGTTCTTTAATTTTGAAACATAACCTTCTTTAGTTGTCTGTCTGCTTCTCGCAATCGAGAATGCTTCACCTGGAACATCATCAGTAATCGTAGATCCTGCAGCGACATAGGCGTTTTGCCCGACTGTTACAGGAGCGATTAAATTGGAGTTGCAGCCGATGAAAGCTCCGTCTTCAACTTTCGTTAGATGCTTGTTCTCTCCATCATAATTCACGGTAATCGATCCGCAGCCGAGGTTCACCTCTCTGCCAATCTCCGCATCACCGATATAGCTTAGATGAGAAGCCTTGCTTCCTTGTGCCATTACCGATTTTTTCACTTCCACAAAGTTACCAATCTTTACCTGGTCTTCAATAGAAGAAGCTGGGCGGATATGGGCGAACGGCCCGATGTTTACTTCATTACCGACCTCACTGTCATGAACGACGGACTGTTTGATCGTATTTCCGTTTCCGAGCTTACTGTCCTTAATTTCACTGTTTGGTCCAATGATATTGTTTTCACCGATGACAGAAGATCCATTGATCATTGTGCCCGGATAAAGAATGGTGTCTCTTCCGATGACTGCGTCAGAAGAAATATACGTCTGTTCAGGGTCAATGATGGTTACACCGTTTCTCATATGCCCTTCATTGATTCGTTTTTTCATCGTTTTTTCCGCTTGCGAAAGGGCTACACGGTCATTGACACCAAGCGTTTCATCAAAAGATGGAGTCTGATAAGCTGCTACGACTTCACCTTTCTTCTGAATAATTTCGATTACGTCTGGCAAATAGTATTCACCCTGAGAGTTATCGTTATTGACAGAAGAAAGAGCCTCAAATAAGGACTGGTTATCGAAGCAGTAGGTTCCCGTATTAATTTCCTGTACTTTCTTTTCTTCGTCACTTGCATCTTTATGCTCAACGATTCTTTCAACCGTTCCGCTCTCATTGCGAAGTACACGTCCATAACCTGCTGGATCTTCTGCTTTCGCAGTAAGAATCGTGACTTTCGCGCCGGCGGCCTGATGCTCATCAATCAGCTTTTGCATCGTTTCTGCAGTGATCAGAGGAGTGTCGCCACATACAACAAGCGTAATGCCGTCCTCTTTTGACAGGGCATCATCAGCCTGCATGACTGCATGCGCTGTTCCTAGCTGTTCTTCCTGAAGTACATATCCTGAACGGTCTCCTAGCTGGTCTTTAACCTTTTCGGCGCCATGGCCTACTACCGTTACAATCTTCTGCATGTCCAATTGAGAGATCTGATCGACCACGTGTTGTACCATTGGTTTGCCGCAGACAGGATGCAGTACTTTATATAAACTGGATTTCATTCTCGTTCCTTGACCTGCAGCTAACACTACTGCGAAGCGTTTACTCATAAATGACCTCCACTATTATTTACTATTACTCTGCTGATATTCCCTTACGAATATATCTTATAATCACAGTCATTTCAAGGAGTGTGAAGGATTTGTCAATGTATTGTTAAAAAGCTCCAATAACTCAAGCATTAATACTCATAATGACATTACTATTGGCTATGAATATAGCTATCCTTGCAGTACTTTAATGACTAGATACATCATTGGAACTTCCCTTTTCATTCCTGTCTTAAAACCACCCAGGCTAAAAAAAGCATAAAAAAAGAACTCCTTGAGTAAGGAGTTCTTTTATACGCTGTTTAGGATGCCCCTGCTTCTTCAAAAGCAGATTCCATTTCACCCATTCTGTGATATTCCGTCAACACCGCGTTTTGAATCTTTTCGCGTGTACTGGACGTAATCGGGTGAGCGATATCTCTAAATTCCCCATCCGGCGTTCTTTTGCTAGGCATAGCAACGAACATACCGTTATTCCCATCAATCACACGAATGTCATGGATAACAAATTCATGATCGATCGTAATCGAAGCAATCGCTTTCATACGTCCTTCTGTATTCACCCTTCTAAGTCTTACATCAGTCACTTCCATTCCAAACACCACCTTTTTCCATAAATAAGAACGTATAACAACATTTCTTCATTCTTTTTCAAAATCCTTCTATATATAATAAAAATTTTTAAAAAATTATGTAAAATAAAAAATAGCACCTTCTCAAATGAAAAGGTGCTATTTTCCTATCTTTTTATTTTTATGTTTTGACTAAGGCAATGACTTCAATTTCAATTTGCACATCCTTTGGCAGGCGGGCAACTTCCACACAAGAACGGGCAGGCTTGTGTTCAGAGAAATACTCTCCGTATACTTCATTAATGGTTCCAAAATCATCCATATTTTTGATAAAGACAGTCGTTTTTACTACTTGCTCGAATGAAGAGTTCGCTTCCTCCAAAACAGCCTGAAGGTTTTTAAAAACCTGATGGGTTTGCGCAGCAATATCGCCTTCCACCAAGGTGCCTTCTGCTGTCAGAGGAATCTGGCCTGAACTGTAAAAAAGATTATTAACAACCATCCCCTGTACATACGGGCCGATAGCTGCAGGTGCTTTTGCAGTCTGTACCTTGTTCATCGTTATCTCTTCTCCTTTTGAATGAAGTAATTTCCTTCCTCAACCTCTATCCTCTGTTCCTTTTCATTCACACTGGCCAGCCGGGTTAATGAAACATAATCATCCACGAGCCTCTCTGCTCCATCCTGTGCCTCAACGAGTACACCGATTCCAGCCACTTCCGCCTGGAACTCTTTGATTAGGCTGATCATGCCGCGGATTGTGCCGCCAGCCTTCATGAAGTCATCAATAATAAGTACGTTGGCACCCTTCTTGATACTTCTTCTCGCCAGCGCCATCGTTTGAATGCGTTTCGTTGATCCCGATACATAGTTGATACTGACAGTAGACCCTTCCGTCACTCTGCTGTTGCTGCGTACGATTACGACAGGAACATTCAACTGCGAGGCCACTGCATACGCCAAAGGTATCCCCTTTGTCGCCACGGTCATGACGGCATCAATTTTTTGAAGCGAAAAAACGGAGGAAAAAAGCCGTCCCACCTGGTTGACCAGATTAGGATTTCCAATGATGTCCGTTAAGTAAAGGTAACCGCCGGGAAGCAGCCGGTCAGGATCTTCAAGCATCCCGGTCAGTTCTTCAATGATCTCTTTTGCTTCCGCTTTAGAAACAGAAGGAATATACTTTACGCCGCCGGCTGCGCCAGCCACTGTAATGATAGAGCCAATCCCTTGGTATTCAAAATTTTCTTTAATGATGGCCAAGTCTTCGCTGATGGATGATTTGGCAGACTGATACCTCTCCACAAAGTATGATAATGGAATCAACTGATGTGGATGCTGCAATAGGTATGTGGTTAAGTCAACCATTCTTCCGCTTCGTTTTAACTTCATCCTGCGCCTCCAAAAACCGAATATTTGAAGTTAATATACCATTTTCATACGGTTTTTATCAACATACAAATGAAAATCGTTCAAATTATCCGTTTTTTTAAAGAGGGCGAAAGAACATTAGTATTTAAAGTCTTCCTGTCCCTCACCCAGCAGGCGTACAGCGTAAACTTCATGGCAAAAACCTCTCAGGCCGTTGTACACACGGTTAACCCGCGACTCATGCTGAAACAGTCCAAAAACGGTTGGGCCGCTTCCGCTCATGAGCACACCATCTGCACCGAGCCGATGCATTTGATCTTTGATCTGCTTTACTTCCGGATAAATGGGAAGTGTAACCGTTTCGAGAACGTTTCCTAGCTGGCCGCAGACACCTTCATAATCATTCGTTTCAATTGCATGAACCATCGCCTCAATGTCAGGATGATCAATGGTTTTGGTATCAAGCCTTCGGTACACTTCGGCAGTCGATACACCGATTGGGGGTTTGGCAAGCAGCACCCAGCAAGGCGGCGGCGCTTTAATATGCTGAATATGTTCCCCTCTGCCAGAAGCGATAGCGGTACCGCCGTAAACACAAAAGGATACGTCAGAACCGATCTTTGCCCCAAGTACAGCCAGTTCATCCAGAGAAAGTCCGAGCTTCCAGATCTCATTCAGGCCTTTTAATGCCGCGGCTGCATCGCTGCTCCCCCCTGCAAGTCCAGCTGCAACAGGAATATTCTTAGCAATGTGGATCCCGACTCCTTTTTTAACCCCAAAGGTCTTCTTGAGAAGCAAAGCTGCTTGATAAGCCAGGTTCCGCTGATCGAGGGGGACGAACCCGCCTGTAGATTCAATCGTTATTCGATTTTCCTCAAGGAGTGTCAGTTCCACACGGTCAGAGAGGTCTACCGTCGTCATAATCATTTTTACTTCGTGGTACCCATCTTCCCGTTTACCGAGAACATCCAGAGACAAATTGATTTTTGCCGGAGCCTTGATGGATATCTTATTATCATTCATAAAGATTCCCCTATATTTTTAAGATAATTTGATACTATCATAAAACGGGAAGCGCCTCTATATACAAAAAACCGGAGCATGGCTCCGGCGTCTCGCATATTTTATTGCTGTCGGGACAGGTTCTGCTGCGCCATTTCTATAGCGCGCTTTACCATATTGCCTGCGTCCTTGGACTTAATGCCGCCCCAGCCTTCCTTTTGGACCGTATCATAAAACCCAAGGTCTTTTGCAAGCTCCATCTTGAATTGTTCAGACATCATTCCACGTCTACGGCTCATGATGCAATACCCCTCTCAAAAATAAGCGATAAGGGTAGTATTTTACGGATTATAAAATGTTATGTATCAACCATTGGTTTGCTTAAGTCTTCGTTTTTTGAAAAAAAGGCAAAAAAAAAGCAGTAAGGATTCTTACTGCCCGCTAACCACCTGGGATTCTTCTAAGAAAGTTAGTTCAACGGTTTCCGTTAATACGTCAGCGTAGCTGTAAGAAACACGTTCAAAAGCGTTGGTGTCCTGATCCAGTTTAATAATAAATACGGCAGGGTATGTTTCTTCTAAGGTACCAAGTCGTTCAATCGTTTTGCGACGACCTCCGTTGGCTCTTAGAGAAAGTCTTTTACCCACGTTAGACTCTAAAATTCGTCTAATGTCCACAATTGTTTTACCCATATCGGCTCCACCTCACTTAGACAAATTGTAACACAAATCGCTACTTTTTGTCAAATTAAAACTAAAATTATAGCAATATTGAAGTTGTCATGTCAATGAAAAATTATCCTTTTTTCACTTTTATTATGTGGGAAATTGTAAAAAGTATGTATGCTTGCCAATAATCTTTTTTTAAGCATAAGAAAACTCCAGCAAACAGGCTGGAGTTTTCTTATTGGGTATAGGTTTGTGATTTAATCGGCATGCCAGTCCGCAAGAATCCTTTTGTTTCGACCCCGCCCAATCCTTCCCGGCCCGTGAGCGTGTTCCGCAGGACGTCCATCACATTTACATGTTCCATGAAGGAAGTCATGCTGATCTTGGATACGATATAAACAGGATCCAGGGCGTGTATATTGATCCTTGCCGGTGAGCTTGCAAAATTACTGCCCGCTTTTATCAATGACTCAAAATGAGATTGGCATGCTCCTGCAAAAATCATTAAATGATCAAGCTGAGGATAATTTCTCCGAATTTCTCTTACAGTTCTTACAAAGAATTTAGTATGCCGATAAGCCTGCATATCATCAATTGATCCTTTGTTCTTCATGTAGGCGTCATGCCCGGTGATGACCAGGATATCCGGCCGCACTTCATCAACAAGAGCGGGAACTTTTTCAGGCATTTCTGTTTCCTTCAGATGGATCCCATATACAGGAACACCAAGCCGCTTATAGAGCTCAAGGCATTTGCTTAAATAGAGGGGATCACCATCTACGTGAAGAACCCGGCCGGGCAGCTCGAAATACGATTGGTCATATTCATAGCCGTTTGTTGAAAGGTATTCTCTCTTCTGCCTGAGCAGGTAGTAATCCTGCCTGAACAGTTTATAGGAGGACTCTTCCTTTTCCTGCCCCGCCTGCCGCCTTTCGTGCTGCTGCTGCGGAGACATGGTTACAAGATCAGCAACCGGAGCATCGGCAATTAGTCTCATCTCTTCACCGGCAAGATCTGCCACTGTTTTATCTTCATTGAACCCTACAATTCGAAACAATAGATCACATTTATATGACGTCCTGCCAACCACTGATCCGATTTCAAGTTTCATCGAACTCCCCCTGTTTGGAGAAAAGTACAAATCCCAGTTACATCATCCTTTTTAAAGATATGTCGCCGGGATTAGAAACATGAGTCTCATTTTAGAAGGGGAGCTAAAGCGTCTGCAAGTTTTGCAAATTCTTCGATGGTCAGGGTCTCGCCTCTTCGTTTTGGATCGATCTGAATTTCATCAAAAACTTCTTGGAGCTCTTCTCTCTTCTCTTTTAATGGAAGGTTATTCAGCAAGTTGTTCCAAAGTGTTTTTCTTCTTTGGCCAAAAGAGGAACGAATCACTTCAAAGAAGAAGGTTTCATCCTTCACTTGAACAGGCGGCTCTTTTCTCAGGGTCAGCCTGATAACGGCAGAGTCCACGTTAGGCGCCGGCACAAAAACCGTTTTAGGCACTTTCAGAACCGTTTCTGCTTCCGCATAGTACTGTACAGCAATCGACAAGGAATTGTAATCCTTCGTTCCCGGTTTAGCTGCAAGCCTGTCCGCTACCTCCTTTTGGATCATACAGACGATTCCCCGGATCGGAAGCTTTTCCGTTAAGAGCTTCATAATGATTGGTGTGGTCACATAATAAGGAAGATTTGCCACAACCATAATATCCTCTATCCCTTCAAACTCTTGTCCTATCACTTGAGAAACATCCGCCTCAAGAATATCAGAATGAATAACTTTTACATGAGGATAAGGCTCCAGCGTCTCGCTTAAGATGGGAAGCAGCCGCTGGTCAATCTCAAAAGCAACGACCTTTTTTGCCTGGCGAGCGATATGCTCTGTCAACGCACCAATTCCCGGCCCGATTTCTATAGCCCCGGATTCCTCTGTTAAATCAGCCTGGGCAACGATATTGTTCAGTATATTACGGTCAATCAAAAAGTTCTGACCGAGACTTTTTTTAAATGTGAAGCCATGTTTCTTCAGTATGGCTTTTGTACTTTGCGGATTTGAGATATCCTTCATCTTTCCTGTTCCTCCTGTAAAATTTCCTTCATGGCATCAGCAAATTGCCGTTCAGTAATCTGAAACATCATCAAGCGCTTGTGCAGCTGCTTTCCGTTCATATATCCGATCTTTAAGCTCTTTCCAAGCTTTTCTCTTCTGGCTTTTGCCTGCTGTCCGCCGATTAGCCCTGCTGTTACAAGATCGTTCCATGAAATTTTTTCCGTTTCTTCTATATATTCTTCTTTTACATGACGCAGTGCTTCTCTTATTGAATCCTTTGAGGCATGCTCCACTCCAATGCCTTTTTTATTTCTTGCCATCGCTTCCTTTTTGGGAAGAAATGCATGCTTGCAACCGGGTATCTTGTTTGAAATAATTTTCCGGATGCGCTCCCCCGGATAATCAGGATCTGTAAACACGATAACCCCTCTTTTTTCCTGAGCAAGCCTGATCTGTTCTATCGTTTCATCACTTATTTCTGAACCGTTTGTTTCAATGGTGTCCGCATTGACCGCATTCTGTATCACGATGGTATCACTTTTGCCTTCAACCACAATTATTTCTTTAATTTTCATGATTTCCTCCCAGGTCATGCAAAAAACTACTTCCTAGTATACCCTTACTTTCCCTTAAGGAAAATAAAAAGCAGAGGATTGGCATCAATACCCGCTTTTGCGGGTATGGACACAGCTCCCCTGCTTCTCTTCTATATCTGGAATTTAGCTTTATTTAATAATTTTAACTCTTACCGTTTTTCTTCCCCATTTGACAGCCTCTGACTGAGAGGAGAAGAAAACATCGATGCGATTGCCATTGATGGCACCGCCTGTATCAGAAGCGATAGCATAGCCATAGCCTTCTACATACACTTTGCTCCCAAGTGGAATGACTTTTGGGTCTACCGCGATGACTTTCGCATTAGGATTGGCGTGAAGGTTCAGGCCTGTCCTCGTCTTGCCCGAACATCCGGCGCAGCTCGCAGTGTAAGCGGTACTTGTAACATAAAGTTCCTTGCCTCCGGAAGGAGTACTCTTTCCGCGCGAAACCGTAACAGGTTTCGGCTTTGTGCCTTCGGCTATTACCTTATCTGAACTATCTTCCAATGTTTTTTTACTTTTTAATTTTCGGGAAACCTCTTTCCCGTTTTCAAGTACGACCTCATACTTTTTCGATACCCGGCCTTTGGAGCCCGGTTCTACCACTTTCTCTTTTCCTTTTGCCAGTTTTCCGTCTTTACGGGTGACGGTAGCAAACGGCGTATCTTCTTCCACTACATCGGTGACCTTTTCTACTCTGATGATATTAACCTTCATGTCGTTGTTTAACTTCGTCTCTTTAGCGGGCTCTACCCGGTCAAGATCCCCTAGTTTCACTTTGTTTTGTTTTAAAAGGTCAGCGACCGTAGTCGAAGTGGTCCAAACTTGCTTTTCTTTTCCGCCTACAACAAGGTCAACTGAGACAGCTTGCTGAAGGTTTATGTTCTGCTGAGTTTTGAGCGGCGTTGCTAAACCAGGCTTAAGTTTATCATGCTGGTTCACGCTGATATTGCGTTCGCCTAAAAATTCTTTAACAGTGCTGGCTGTTGACCAAACCGATTGTTTTTCTCCATCCTGCGTAAAGTTAATTTTATGTGCAGGTGTATACTCAATCTTCATGCCGTTTTTAAGCGGCTCGTTTAATCCTGGTTCCACCTCATCATGGCGGTTAACCGATATACCATAGTCAGAAAGTGCATCCCTAACATTTTCTGCGTGTGAACTAAACGATTTCTCTTTCCCATCAACCATGATCATAACGTCGGTTTTCGAAGTTTCATAGCTTACGAAACCTGTTGTTACAGCCAGAACGATGATCGCGGCAGCAGCCATTACGAGCTTTTTCGTGAAGAAATCATAAAAAAGCTTACTCTTGCTCCTGTTCATGTCATCCATTCCCCCTTTACAAGGATTGAAGTATATTCGTTGAATAATTCGTTGTCAAATCCCCCCTCTTATGTAAATTAATTACACAAGCCCAATTATGTAAGGAAAAAGGGTGAAAAGGGAAGGAAAACCGTTCGACAATTTCCTCTTCCGTAATGTTGATTTTGCTGGATTTACAACGTTTTTTGCCTGTTTTTTTCTCTTTTCGACAAAACCGGTCAGCGATTGATGCCGAATAATTGTCTGGCATTGTCGGAAGTTTTTTTAACTAAATCTTCCAGAGGCATTTCTCTTAACTCGGCGATAGCCTCAGCTACGTACTTTACATATGATGGTTCATTTCGCTTGCCCCTGAGCGGATGGGGACTTAGGTAAGGACAATCCGTTTCGATAAGGAGCCGGTCGATCGGGATCTCTTTCGCCACTTCTTTTGGCTTCTTGGCATTTTTAAATGTAACTGGCCCGCCAAAAGAAATGTAGAAGTTCATGTCTAAACACTGTTTAGCAACCTCCAGGCTGCCGCTGTAACAGTGCATGATTCCGCCAACTTCCTCGGCACCTTCGCTTTTAAGAATATCAACGACATCCTGTGTCGCATCGCGATTATGAATAATAATCGGAAGCTTCACTTTCTTAGCCAGTTGAATCTGTTGGCGAAAGACATCTTTCTGAACATCTTCCGGTGATTTATCCCAATGGTAATCCAGCCCCATCTCACCTAAAGCCACCACTTTGGGGTGAGCTGCGAGTTCTTCGATCCACTGTAAATCTTCCGGTGTCATATCCACCGCGTCCACGGGGTGCCATCCTACAGCTGCATAGATAAAATCATATGTATCAGCCAACTTTATAGCGCCTTTGATTGTCGGCCGGTCAAACCCAACGACAACAATATGTGAAATTCCTTCATCCAAAGCTCTTTGTATTACCTCTTCAAGATCTTCTTCAAACTGAATTGCATTTAAATGTGCGTGTGTATCAAACATGAAGAAAGCCCTCCTAATTAATACTTTCACAGTTTATCATACCTTTGTCCTATAACACCAAGACGTCTGGATAACAATTGCATTACAGTTTTATTACATACTGGAAATAACATGCCCCATTTGACCCCTGGTAAAATTAAAAAAGGGAACCCTTTTAGGCTCCCCTTTCACGCATACTTTATTTGACTTTTGCTCCATTCGGCAAGCTTTGATCGACCGTTGCCAATGTCAGCTGATCTCCGGCTGAACCAGCGAGGATCATGCCTTCTGACAGTTCTCCCCGGAGTTTTACCGGTTTAAGGTTGGTGACGCAAATGACTTTTTGTCCTATCAAGTCTTCAGGTCGGTAATACTTTGCAATACCTGAGACAACCTGCCTTTTCTCATAACCGAGATCTAGCTGAAGCTTCAAGAGTTTGTCCGCTTTTTTCACTGGCTCCGCCTCGATGACTTGAGCCACTCGAAGGTCAACTTTCATAAAATCATCGATCGAGATCTCAGCTGTTTCTTCTTTTTCAACGATAGCTACTGGCGCCTTCTCTTCTTGCTCTGCAGCAGTTGCACCACCCATAGACTGCTGAATATAGCTCACTTCTTCCTCAGTTTCAAGACGAGGGAAGATTGGATTTCCTTTTTGAACCTTTGTTCCTTCCGGCAGTTTTCCAAATTCATAGACGGTGTTCCAGTCTGTAAGCTCACCTTCCTGGATCCCAAGCTGTCCCCAGATTTTCGCAGGCGCATTTGTCAGGAACGGCTGAATCAATACGGAAACTATACGGATGGACTCCGCCAAATGATACATGACTGCTGCCAGAGCCTTTTTGTCTTCTTCATTTTTTGCCAGGATCCAAGGCTGGGTTTCATCGATATATTTATTCGTGCGGCTGATCAATTGCCAGATGCTGCTTAAAGCCACCGAAAACTCCATGTTCTCCAAAGATTCTTCTGCCTTTTTAACGGTATTCAGAACAAAATCAACAAGAGTCTGATCAAAGTTCGTCACATTGCCTTCGTAGTCAGGAATGGCGCCATCAAAGTATTTATTGATCATCGCCACCGTACGGTTCACAAGATTGCCCAGGTCATTGGCAAGGTCATGGTTCACCCGGTCTACAAAGCTTTCAGGCGTGAACACGCCGTCAGAACCAAAAGGAACTTCACGGAGAAGATAATAGCGCAGGGCATCCAATCCATATCGGTCGATCAAGGTTACCGGATCGACAACGTTTCCTTTGGATTTGGACATTTTTCCGTCCTTCATAAGCAGCCAGCCGTGGGCAAAGACTTTTTTGGGAAGCGGAAGGTCCAGTGCCATCAGCATAATCGGCCAGTAAATCGTATGGAACCTGACGATCTCTTTCCCGACGAGATGAACATTTGCCGGCCAGAATTTTTTATACTTTTCATCGTTTTCTGATCCATAACCGAGCGCTGTAATATAATTGGAAAGCGCGTCAATCCACACATAGATAACATGCTTCGGATTGCCGGGCACCTTCACACCCCAGTCGAAAGACGTACGGGAAACCGCGAGATCCTCTAACCCAGGCTTGATAAAGTTATTGATCATCTCATTTTTGCGGGATTCCGGCTGAATGAACTCCGGATTCTCTTCATAGAACTGAAGAAGCCTGTCCGCATACTTGCTCATATTAAAGAAATAGCTCTCTTCCTTTACGCGCTTTACTTCTCTTCCGCAGTCCGGGCATTTTCCGTCGACAAGCTGAGTCTCAGTGAAGAAGGATTCACACGGCGTACAGTACCAGCCTTCATACTCGCCAAGGTAAATATCTCCTTGATCAAGAAGCCGCTTAAAGATTTTCTCTACACCCTCTTTATGCCTGTCTTCGGTTGTACGGATGAAGTCATCGTAAGATATATCGAGTTTCTGCCAAAGATCTTTGATCCCCGTCACGATTTCATCTACATATTGCTGCGGAGTTACTCCGTTCTCTTCCGCCTTCTGCTGAATTTTTTGGCCGTGCTCATCTGTTCCAGTCAAATACATAACTTCATAACCTTTTAAGCGTTTATATCTTGCCAAGGCATCGCCCGCTACTGTGGTGTACGCGTGGCCGATATGGAGTTTTCCGCTTGGATAATATATTGGTGTTGTAATATAAAATGTTTTTTCTCCCATAATGAATTCCTCCGGTTAAAAAATTTAATAAACTATGAAAAAAGCCCCTGCAAAAAGAGGGACATTTTATTTACAGAAAAAAGTGACTGCTCATTTCGACTTTCAAATTTGTCAGTTCTATGAAAAGTGTAAAAAAATGTTTGTTCTGGGACATAAAATACAAAACAAGTGCGAAATCACTTATGTAAATACTTTCATTATGCTCTTTTCTTCACTCAAAATATACCTAATCCCGTAAAGTCATGTCAAGGTAAACAGGATGTACGGTGAAGAATAGGCTAAGGGAGTATTTTTTAAAAGTCAGTTTTGTCGAATAATGACGAATTTATCAAGAATAATTCCCAGTAATTTTTTTGAAAAACAAGAATAATTTTCTAAACCTATTTTTACCTGTTTGTAAAGATAATCTGGTATGATTGAACTTATAGAAAAACGGGTAAATAGATAGAGAAATTTTTGTTTGCAAAATAGTTGACCTCATCTGGAAATATTGTTATGATGAATCCGTAAGATTTTGTCGAATTCTGACGATTATATATATAATTAATATTAGGATTTAAATATCTACTATTCGGGAGGAGATTACTAAAATGAAATCTACAGGTATTGTTCGTAAAGTTGATGAACTAGGACGTGTGGTAATTCCAATCGAATTACGACGCACACTCGGAATTGCTGAAAAAGACGCACTTGAAATCTACGTTGATGATGACCGCATCATCCTTAAAAAATACAAGCCCAATATGACTTGTGCAGTAACCGGGGAAGTTTCTGATGACAACTACTCACTTGCTGGCGGCAAAATCATTCTTAGCCCAGAAGGCGCACAAGAAATCATGAATGAACTTCAAAAACAACTTCAAGCAACAAAATAAGGATTGAAAGAGCCTCCTGATGACAGGAGGCTCTTTTTTATGTGTTTAGCTTTCATTTTCAACGTGATAGGCTTGGTATACTTCTCGCTTTGGCAGATTTCGGTCTGCCGCTGCTTTTTTTACCGCTTCTTTACTTTTTAGCTGTTCTTTATCGATGTAATGCTGGACGTGTTCAACAAGCGTCAGAGGATCCCACCACTGAGATTCTGCCTTTTCTTCAGGTGCATCTGACGAGCCTTCCACCACCAGGCAAAACTCGCCTCTGATCTCTGTTTCCTTAGTCCAATCCACCACCGTGCTTAATGGGCCTCTGATGAACTCCTCATATTTCTTTGTCAATTCTCTCGCCATTGAAACACTCCGCTCACCCAAAATGTCATGCATAATGGATAAGGTTTCTTTCAGCCGATGGGGAGACTCATAAAAGATCATCGTAAATGGAAAGGACTTGAGCCGCTCAAGCTGTTCTTTCTTTTCTTTCTTGCCCCGTGGCAAAAATCCGTAAAAGTAAAAATCCTTCGTATTAAGTCCTGAAGCAATTAATGAAGATAACGCCGCATTCGCCCCGGGGAGAGGAACAACAGGAATCTTTTCCTCCAGTGCGCTCACAACAAGTTCATAACCCGGATCGGAAATGGCCGGTGTTCCTGCATCTGATACAAGTGCCACTGTTTTTCCTTCTTTCAGCAGGTCGATTAGCTTCATGCCGCTCACTTCTTTATTATGTTCATGGTAGCTGAAAAGAGGGGTCTGGATCTCAAAGTAATTGCAGAGCTTTTTCGTCTGCCTCGTATCTTCCGCTCCTATGTAATCAGCTTCCTTTAAAATCCGTATCGCACGAAAAGTCATGTCCTCCAGATTTCCAATCGGCGTAGGAACTAAATAGAGTAAACCTGTTTCATGACCGCTCTGATAGCTGTTCTGCTGCCACATGGTATACAGCGCCTCCTTCCTTGATCAAGTGTTCCTTCTCTTTCTTCGTCATTCTTTTTATTCGGTATTCTGCTTTCATCGCATCTTCTTTTGTTGGAAAATCAGCGGAGAAAACAAGCTGCAGCGGAGCTCTCCCTCTTGTGTACTTTGCTCCCTTTCCTGATTCATGAGCCAGTACCCGCTTTTCCAGGTTATTGGTATAGCCGGTATAGAGGGTATCATCACTGCACTTCAGAATATAAACATAAAATTTATTTTCCATAGAAGACCTTCTTCAATTCTTCCGTATATTGCCCGTCTTTTCCATACACGGTCAGCGGGGGGAGAATATGAAGATCAGGCTTGCCGTCCTTCATTCCCTCGACAAGAAGCATGTTCGCCTCACCGCCATGCTTTGGATAAACAAACTGCAGCCTTTTGGGCTCAAGCCTATATTTTCTCATCAGGCTCAAAATATCCATCAGCCGCTGAGGACGGTGGACGAACGCAGCTTTACCTCCCTGCTTTACCAGCTTGCTGCTCACTGAGATCACATCTTCAAGTGTACAATGAATCTCGTGCCTGGCTACCGCCAAATGGGGATTCTCATTATAATCTTTTTCATTTACCGAGGAAAAATACGGCGGATTGCACACGACCGTATCAAACTTTCCTGTACCAAGCTTTCCAGGAAGATTGATGATGTTGTCTGTCAGTATTGAAACCTGATCCTGCATCCCATTAACTTCCACGCTACGGCCGGCCATATCACTCAGCCGTTCCTGAATCTCTACTCCTGTGATGGCAGCCTTCGAACGCTGTGTCAATAACAAGGCGACGGCTCCGTTTCCTGTGCAAAGATCGATAATGTTTCCCTTTTGAATGGGTACGTAGGCAAACCTGCTCAGCAGTACGGCATCCAGAGAAAAAGAAAAGACGGATGGGCTCTGTATGATTTTCAAAGATTCATCAACTAGATAGTCTAACCGTTCGTCTCCTTTTAACAGGTTTTCCATTACATCACTCTTTCTGCTTCACTTTTTTCTTTGGCTTTGTTAAAGCATATTGTTGATTTAATCACACCCTGCTCAAAATCAACAACATTGACGAACAGAGTTTTTCTTTAAACATAGAAAAGAGTCTTCCCCTTTGGAAAGACTCTTTATTTTTTATTAAGAAATGACAGACAGAACAGGCAGTCGCCCTCTGTTCGCACACTTCCATAATGAAGATTGCAAATATGAAATCCTTCTTGATACAGCCTGGCCAGGTTGTCATAGCCTTCCCCGATATCTGCCGATTCTTGTGGCAATGGCCGCTTTTTAACAGAGGAGTTGGATCCTTTTTTTTCCTGTGGCTTCAGAGCACTTCGCAAATTGTAATTTTCCATTTGCAGGTTGTGATTCTGTTCCAATAAGGCGACAAGGTCTGCTTTTAAGTCTCCAATTTGTTCCGTTAAAGCTGCCAATTGCTGCTCCATATGGGTCACCCGGGAAAAAATCTGATCTTTCTCCACGTGCTTTCCACCTCGTTATTCTGTAGCTTGCGTAAATAATTCCTTTTCTTTCATGAGCTCTTCAATTGTATATTCCGTTACTTTTTCAAGTTCCGGCAGTTCGACCTGTACAAGTTTTTCGAGCATATTCAATCCAACAACGCGACCTCTTCCATCTGGAGTGGCGATATGTTCACCCACATCTGGAAGCTCTCTTTTGACTTCTTCATAATAATCATTTTCGTATTTTAAACAGCACATTAAACGGCCGCATAATCCAGAAATCTTTGCGGGGTTAAGCGATAAATTCTGGTCTTTGGCCATTTTAATTGATACGGGTTCAAAGTCACCAAGAAAAGTGGAACAGCACAGCATTCTTCCGCATGGGCCGATGCCTCCAAGCATTTTTGCTTCATCACGGACTCCGATTTGCCGAAGCTCGATCCGCGTCCGAAAAATGGAAGCGAGATCTTTAACCAGTTCCCTAAAATCGATGCGTCCATCTGCAGTGAAATAAAAAATGACTTTATTTCGGTCAAAGGTATATTCGACATCTACCAATTTCATGTCAAGCTTATGCTCGGTTATCTTTTCCGTACACAGTTCAAAAGCATTTTGGGCAGCTTTTTTGTTTTCATCTACCGCAAGTGTATCTTTCTCGTTTGCGCTTCTTACTACCTTTTTTAAAGGAAGTACAACATCATTCTCCCCAACTTGCTTCTTGTCTATGACGACTTTTCCGTACTCAATTCCGCGCGCTGTTTCAACAATTACGAATGTATCCTTTATGATATCAAGGTCGCCAGGATCGAAATAGTATATTTTTCCCGCTTTTTTAAAACGGACTCCGACTACTTCATACACAGGCTTTTATCCCTCCCGTAATCGTAACACCAGCTGCTCCATCAGGAGCTGGGGGTTTACGTTTGCACCTAGACGTTGCTTGGCTGTTAAGATAGCCAGCATTTTCTCACTGATTCTTTTCTGTGAGGTATGTAGAGCTTGCTGCTCTAACGCTTGCCGCTGATCGACAAATACCAGGTGCTCCGGCTCTGAAAGCTGTATAAATAAAAGATCTTTGTACCAGATCAGTAAAAGGCTTAATGCATTGTCGAGTTGAGCTTTTTCCTTAAAAAACGACAACCAGTTATCCTGTAATGAAACAAATACCTGGCTGGGACGAGTTCTCAACTCTTCTGTTAATTGTATCACTTTGTCTCGTGCTTGTGCAAACCACTCTTGCCTACAAATTTCGAGTGCTTCTGACTTATCACTCGTTAATGCAGCTGCCATAGCAGCCATAGGCAAAGAGATATCCTCTTCCTGCAAAGATTTCATAAGCTGTTCTGGCGGAAGAGGAGAAAAGGAAACAACCTGAGACCTGGAAAGAATGGTCTCCAGCAGACGATGCACCTGTTCTGTCAATAAAAAGGCGATCGTGGATGACGTCGGTTCTTCCAAAAATTTAAGCAGGCTGTTTGCGGCCTGTACCGTCATACGATCGGCATGTTCAACAATGTATACTTTTTTATCTGATTCCATTCCATGATAAGCAAATTCCTTTTGCAGACCGCGGATTTGATCAATTTTAATGGATTGCCCTTCAGGCTGGACGATATGAACGTCCGGATGGTTTCCTGAGTCGATCCTCTTACAATCCTTACATACTCCGCATGGTTCAACACTTGTTGTTTCCCTGCACAAAAATGTTTTTGCGATCTGCAGGGCCATATCCATTTTTCCTGTTCCATGCCCCCCCTCAAACACATAAGCATGAGCGAGACGATCCTTCTTAACACTATTCGTTAACATTTTTACAACTCTTGGCTGCCGTTCACTTAATTGTTCCCAGCTCATTTTTTCCACCTACGTATACAGATTAATCAAAAGACCTTTGACTTCACCGATCTTATCGAGCAGGCCGATTGATTTTTCTTCCTTTTTTAACATCAAATCTGTCATTTCCAGAAGCTTCGTATCTACTTCTTGGACAAGTCTCGTGGTCTGCTGCCTTCCCTGGCTGTTCCAGCCGCGGCTCTGTTTCAGATTCATGCCAAAATCAACAGCTTCTTTTACAAAACGCTGCACAAGCTGTTTATACTGATTAAAATCTCTCATGGTCTGATACTGAGCAAGCCGCTGCCCCTGCTTCTCTACGTCCTTAAAAAGAGTGCCGAGCTGATCGGACTGCAGCTTTTCCTGATGGCTCGTAACAGCTTCCCCAAAAGCATGTCCGCTTTTTCCGCTGAGCTTTCCTTCTTTTTGTTTCGTATCGATTAAAGGGCGGGGATCTTGGCCAATTTTCATTTTGATTCCTCCGTCATTTTAAAACTGCTGAAAGCTTTCTACAGGAAGAACAAATACAGTGGCTCCTCCAACTTCTACTTCAACAGGATAGGGAACGTATGCATCAGCATTACCGCCCATCGGCGATACAGGGGCAACCAGCTGATTGCGGCTCTTGCAGTTCTCTTTGATGATGTCCATTACACGATCCACTTGCTGATCTTCCACACCAATCATGAACGTCGTATTCCCTGCTTTAAGGAAGCCTCCGGTCGTCGCCAGCTTGGTCGCACGGAACTCATGCTTAACAAGCGCATCCGCCAAACGGCTGCTATCCTTATCCTGAACCACTGCAATGATCATTTTCATACTTTTTCCCTCCTGTAAATTATTAGTTATATCGGTTCGCTAGAAGAAGTTTAATATCCTTTTTGATGACATCAAAAACCTGGTCTATAGTCTGGTTTCCATCCACAAGAAGAAAACGTTCCTTGTTTTCTGAATAAATTTCCCTAAATCCTGATCTTACTCTCTCATGGTACTCCAGCTTTTTCTGCTCTATACGGTCAAGTCCTTCTTCAGTATATCGGCTGACCATCCGTTCCCTCCCTGCTTCAGGAGAAATATCGATGAGGTAGCTTCGGTCCGGGCTTAATCCACCTGTTGCAAAGCGATTGATCGCCGTGACATCCACTACAGGAATACCGAGTCCATAGGCTTGATAAGCAATGGACGCATCGACAAAGCGGTCACACAGTACCAGTTTGCCCTCTTGCAACGCCGGAACAATTTTTTCTTTCACATGCTGCGCACGTGAAGCGGCATACAGCAGCACTTCCGTCTCATCCGCCATTTCTGGGTGAGCCGGATCTAAAATCAAAGAGCGGATCCGGTCGCTGACCGCTGTTCCTCCCGGTTCACGGGTTAAAAGATATGGAATACGGCTTTCTTCTAAATAATCAGCCAGTTTTTTAATCTGTGTTGATTTTCCTGAGCCATCCGGGCCCTCTATCGTAATAAATAATCCGTTCACGTCTATTCTTCCTTCTGTTCAGCATATACGTTTATTTTTTTGCCTTGGCCGCCCTGAAAACGGGCGCCATGCTCTAATAGATATTGATAGTTTTTCACCAGTTCATCAGTAATTCGTTCTCCCTTGGCAATCAAAGGAATGCCAGGCGGATATGGAATAACAGACTGGGCAGCTATGTGTCCGGAAGAGTGGGATATCCATATCTCTGCACTCTCCATCTTAAGCATCTCTTTATAGCTTACTGCAAGGGCGCTGATGCCTGTCTCTTCCCTCTGTAAAGGGATGCGAGAATGTTCCTTGTGAAACATCCCGTCTGACAGGGCACCTTGAATGGTTTCAATCAATGCGCTGAGATCCGGTATCCTTCCAAGGGGCAGAACAAACAGGACATTCATTGGATCTGCGAGTTCTGTAAAAATCCCCTTCTCCTCTAACTTCTCCTGCAGCTCATATCCGGTAAGACCCGTCGTGCTCTGTACGGTAACTTTTAGAGGGTCCATCAGACAGCCGGCAGAAGCCGGCAGCACATTTAGTTGAGGAATACGGTTCAGAGCTTTCCGGAAATGCTCACCATCTTTTTTTATTTCATTAAAATCCCTTGGAGTAAGGCTGGCTAAATAGGCTCTGGCTAAATCCAGCGAGGCCATGATGGGATAAGATGGCGAACTGGATTGAAGGGCTTGTAAATAATGTTTTACCCTCTTTTCATCAATACGAAAACTGTTGAAATGCAAGTACGCACCCATGGTCATAGCAGGCAGTGTTTTATGAGCAGAATGAACAACCATGTCAGCTCCAGCTTCAAGAGCACTTTCGGGAAACTGCCCATCCCGTCCAAAGTGGGCTCCATGGGCCTCATCCACCAGTACAACCAGTCCGTTCTCGTGCAAATAAGGAATTATTTCCTTAAGATCCACCGACATTCCATAATAGTTGGGGTTAGTCAGCATAATCCCTTTGGCTGCCGGAAACTTCCTTACACCTTCTTTTACCACTTCAAGAGTAAGACCAGTGGCAAACTGGCCAACTGGATCGATGCCCGGTGAGAGAAACACCGGCCGCAGCCCTGCCAGCTCAAGCCCGTTTAAGACAGACTTATGGCAATTGCGCTGAACGAACACTACATCATTCTCTTGAAAAGCGGACAAAAGCATGACCAGGTTTCCCGCTGTACTTCCTCCCACTAAAAAATAACTGGAATTAACGCCATACAAGGAAGCCGTCAACGCTTGCGCCTCCTGAATGGCTTCAGATGGTTCATGCAGATCATCCAGTCCAGTCAGCTCTGTCACATCTATAGGAAGAACGGAGGCAAAGGCTTTGTTTTGATTGCCGCCAAAACCGATGGCTCCATTTTTATGACCCGGAACATGAAAGGACCATTTTGTTTTATGGCTATGCCGTATGAGGGCATCATATAAGGGGGTTCTTTGTTCATTTATCATGTGCAATCCTTTTTTCTTGCATGAAGTTACGTTTATCCTTCTATTTTAGCATACCTCAAACCTCTCTGCTTTTCGCTCCAAAGAGAAAAACAGGCCATGTTGGCCTGTTTTATACAGAAGAATTAACTAATTTTAGTTTTCTTAATTGATTTAAATAGTGTTTGTAATACTCGTCATTGGTTTCAGCAGAAACTATTTTTTTCTCGCAGTCCATACAAATGTATTGATGTAAAATATGAATACCGGTCTGCTTATGCTCCTCGCATATTAAACACATTTCCCCTGTTGGTTTCAATGATGATTTCATTTCCATCCACCTCCATTACTTCATTCTTTCCAGAGTTCCTCCGCTCTATACTCTCGTACCTTATTAATCTTCGTTTCTGTTTAGGCTCTAGTTCAATGTATGTGAAACAGAATTTGTTCGTGTCTGTCTTGGAAAATTAAAGCCTTCCCGGCCGATTCAGTGAAATAAATGTTCTATGCTCGAAGAACAAGATGGTAAAAGTAGTGGCTTCTGACTGAATGATTGGATTCCGTTGGCTAAATGGATCGTTACTTGCGGATTTGTACGGTTTTCATGCGGCTTTGGCCCTTTTACGTGCGACTTTGAAGGGTTTACATGCGGGAATGGAGACTTTACGTGCGACTTTCCAGCCTTTACATGCCAAACCCATCATTGTCATAAAAAAGAACATACAAAAAAGCACTGCTGGAATCAATCCAACAGTGCTTTCGTTCATGCCCGGCAACGTCCTACTTATACAGGGGCAAGCCCCCAACTCCCATCGGCGCTGAAGAGCTTAACTTCCGTGTTCGGTATGGGAACGGGTGTGACCTCTTCGCTATCGCTCACCACCGAATATCCCTTGCACCGAGCTCGCCCCAGGGGGCGCGGATGCAAACCACCTTATTTGGTTGATCCCTCGATGGTTTTATGAAAAATAAAATAAGTAATTAGTTTATATAGGCTTTATTTTTTCGCTTTCTCTTTGAAAATCATCTTTTTGTAGGTAATGGATACGGTTTTGAAGGTTCTGCTTTGTTGTCCGGGAGCGTTACTTGCGGAATTGGAGGGTTTACTTGCGGCTTTGGCTCGTTTACTTGCGGTTCGACAGAGTTTACTTGCGATTTCACACCCGTTACTTGCGGTTCGACAAGGTTTACTTGCCTATCACGTCATTTTCATAAAAGAACATACAAAAAAGCACTGCTGGAATCAATCCAACAGTGCTTCATTCGTGCCCGGCAACGTCCTACTCTTACAGGGGGAAGCCCCCAACTACCATCGGCGCTGAAGAGCTTAACTTCCGTGTTCGGTATGGGAACGGGTGTGACCTCGTCGCGATCGCCACCAGACCTATTTTGAGGTA
>NZ_JARMMC010000007.1:0-67660 GCF_036216745.1 Fictibacillus sp. B-59209
TGCTCCTGTGAGTGGTTGATTTCCGTTCCAGGATGCTCGCTTTAACCGGCGTAAACGCCTACTTTCGCGGGGCGTGCGCTGAACCCCTCGGCGCTTGCGCCTGCGGGTTTCACCTGTCACGCTCGTCCCGCAGGACAAGGAAGGCTTCGGCAGCGTTATATCGCACGAAGAAAATGTGAAATTCATTTTCGAGGAGTCTCGCACCTTGCACTCCAATCAACTTAGCAATGAAGGTTTCTTTACAAAAATGCTCCCAACTAAAGCAACAATCATTAAGAAAAGTGTCATTTTAATTTTTAAAAAAACAGGGGAGGAAAGCGCATGTTCACTTTCTATTGGAGTCTATTGACTTTATTTTGGGTTATCGGACTCTTCATCTGGCATAAAATTTATCCGGACAAGAGGAATGAAGGGTGACCTTTTGTCTGAAAAGGCCTTATCCCACAAAAGCGGGATAGGGTCTTTTGATTTTTATGTAAATTGTTTGATTTTCTGCAGTCCGTAGTTTAACCATGGTATGATAAAACATAATGATTACGTTTTATTTTGTTTAAGGAGGATCCTGTTATGTCTCAACCAAAGATACCAACCTATATATTAAGCGGCTTTTTAGGGAGCGGGAAAACGACCGTGCTGCTGAAGATGCTGTCTGATTTTAAAAGCAGGGGGCTCAAGCCGGGCATCGTTCTGAATGAACTCGGACAAGTGAATGTAGAAGGGCATATGTTCAAAGGTGAAAAAATGCTGGAGATGCTGGATGGCTGTATTTGCTGTACGATCCAGGACGACCTTCGCGAGGAACTGCAGTTCTTTTTACAGGAAGAGAACGCTGTGGATATTTTGCTGATTGAAGGTACAGGAGTTGCAAATCCGAAGGAAATTCTTGAAGCACTGACGGATCCGCGGCTTCGTGACGGTTTTGAAACGCAATCGATCATCAGTCTGGCCGATGCAAGTAAGTTTCTTGAGTATCAAAGCATATTCTCCAGTTCAAGAGAGATACGCGAGATGCTCAATGAACAAATAACGAGCGCTACACTTATTCTTTTAAACAAGATGGATCTTGTTAACGAGAAAACGAAAGATAAAATCAATAAAAAGCTTAGAAAGCAATTAAAAGCGGAAGTAGAGATCATCGAGACAGTATATGGCGATGTGGAACTGGACGAGTTGCTGAAGAAACGGATGAGCACTGTCGCGGTATCGTTAAGCAAGGAAACAGGAAATGCTGGCTATTCTCATCATGAACATGAAGATCACCACCACCACGAGCATCCATTTAAGGCATTTAAAATAGAAGATTTCCCGGCGGTTGAACGGATCCGGTTTGAAAAATGGCTGAAAAAGCTGCCAGAAAGTGTGCTGCGAGGAAAAGGAATGGTATCACTGGCGTCCCCCTCAGGACTCTATCAATTCCAATTTGCATCGAAAGAAGTAGAAATGGAGCGGATGGAAGATCAAAATTGCAGGACATGCCTCATTTTAATTGGCTATAACATGCCGATTGAGGAAATTCGAGTTTCTTTTCAGCAGGAAGTGCTGCAAACCGTCAGCATCTAGGTACGTTTGGCAAGCTGGATTCAGTGGCGGGCGGAGGTTTACCCGCCGTTTTGGGACAAATACGCGCGGAAATGCAAAAGTTACCCGCCAAAACGAGCTGTTTACCCGCGGAAATTGCATATTTGCCCGCCAACACCACGATTCACACAATCTCCTATTCAGCAAAATCGTATAAAACATGCTACATTAATTCATGATGATAAGAGTGTAAGTTGAAGGAGGATATATCATGATACGTTTTGGAGTAATCGGAACAAACTGGATTACCGATGCTTTCTTGAAAGCAGCAGGTGACTTGGAAGACCTTAAGCTGGCTGCCGTCTATTCAAGGACGGTGGAGAAAGGGAGAGAGTTCGCGGACAAGTACGGGGTACATACGGTTTTTACCGATGTGGAAGAGATGGCAAAATCCGATGTGATCGATGCGGTTTATGTTGCCAGCCCGAACTCTTTTCACTCGAAGCATGCCATCACGCTGATGAACCATGGCAAGCATGTGCTCTGCGAAAAGCCGCTTGCTTCCAACGCAGAGGAAGTCAAAGAAATGATCGAAGCGGCAAAAGCAAACAAGATTGTTCTGATGGAGGCGCTAAAATCAACCATGCTTCCGGGATTCAAAGCAATTCAAGAAAGTTTGCCCAAAATCGAGACCATAAGAAGATACGTGGGAAACTACTGCCAGTATTCTTCCCGCTATGATGCCTATAAAGAAGGAAACATTTTGAATGCGTTTAAGCCTCAGTTTTCAAATGGAGCGCTCATGGACTTGGGAACGTACTGCATCTATCCGCTTGTAGTTCTGTTTGGCAAGCCGATCAGCGTAAAGGCGAGCGGGGTCATGCTGGAATCCGGTGTGGATGGGGAAGGCAGCGTCCTTTTGACGTATGAGTCGATGGAGGCTGTCATTACGTATTCAAAGATTACGGATTCGTTCCTTCCTTCTGAAATTCAGGGGGAGAAAGGGAGCATCATCATTGACCGGATTCATACACCGGAAAAGGTTGAGATTCGCCATCGAGGTGGATCGGTGGAAGATGTCTCTCAAACAGCCCAACATGAACCGATGTATTATGAAGCAAAAGAATTCATCTCTCTGATTCAGCAGGGAAAACTGGAATCAGACATCAACTCTCACGAAAATTCTCTTACAGTCATGGAGATTATGGATGAAGTCCGCAGCCAGATTGGTGTTGTCTATCCAAGCGACCGAAAATAAACGATTTGAACTGCTCAGAGTTTTTTCTGGGCAGTTCTTGTTTAGATAGGCTGTGAGAATGAAATAGTACGTACCATATGAAAATGGGGGTTTGGATGAGAGTGCATTGGTCACACTAAAGGTGACGATCCTTTCATTTACATAGATAGGGAAACTATTAGGCAATGAGGAGTGGAAGACATGACGAAAAAAGTGAAGAAAGCCATTATTCCGGCAGCTGGTCTTGGGACGAGATTTCTGCCGGCCACGAAAGCAATGCCGAAAGAAATGCTGCCTATCGTAGACAAACCAACCATTCAATACATTGTGGAAGAAGCGATTAATTCCGGGATAGAAGATATTCTGATCGTAACAGGTAAAGGAAAACGTGCGATCGAGGATCATTTTGATTATTCATTTGATCTGGAGCAAAGTCTGTTCAGCAAAGGAAAGGTGAAGCTGCTTCAGGAAGTTCAGCGCTCGTCAGAAATGGCAGATATTCATTACATCCGCCAGAAGCAGCCGAAGGGGCTTGGGCATGCTGTATGGAGTGCAAGGAAATTTATTGGAGACGAGCCGTTCGCTGTCCTGCTTGGTGATGATATTGTCCAATCGGAAACACCGTGCATTCGCCAGCTGATCCAGCAGTATGAGAAAACAGGATCATCTGTTATCGGGGTAAAGCCTGTTCCAGAAGAAGAAACAGGCCGGTACGGGATCATTGAAACGAGAAAACAAGCGGGACGCCTGTATGAGGTCTCCAATTTTGTAGAAAAACCTTCAAAAGGCGAAGCTCCTTCCAACCTGGCGATCATGGGGCGCTACGTTCTTACTCCCGAGATCTTTTCCATTCTCGATAACCAGGAAATCGGGGCCGGAGGGGAGATTCAGCTAACCGATGCCATTCATAGGCTGAACCAGGAACAGAACGTATATGCTTATGAGTTTGAGGGTGATCGGTATGATGTAGGGGACAAGCTTGGTTTTATAACAACCACGATTGAATTTGCATTGAAGAACAAAGAGCTTAACGAGCCTCTTATGCATTATTTAAAAGAAAAGCTGATGAACGTGCAGGCTGATCCAAAACTGTAAGCCATTGCCGATTTAAGGGCGTATCCTAAACAGAAGGGGTTCCATGATTGTGAAATACTGGTCAGCCTTGAGTCCGGAAAATAAACATCTGACATTGGCATGGGTGCTGCTGGTTTTGTTCATGGCCCCTCCGTTTATTCTCGGTGAGCATTCTCATATCCGAGTACATGACAATATGGATTCCAACATTGCGTGGTACAAGGTGTTAAAAGAAAGCGGGCAGCTGTTCGGTCCGATGGACACCGTCATTCCGCAAATTATCAACGGCCTTCCCAGGAATGCTTTCGGAACCGAGTTCAGTCTGATCCAATGGCTTCATCACTGGTTTCCGCCTATGACAGCTTATGCCATAAGCCAGGGGATTACCCGGATTTTTGCGTTCATCGGGATGTATTTGCTGCTGTCGAAGCATTTTATGAAAGATGAAAAGGCTTATCCCATAACCGTGTGGGTTTCACTTGCCTTTGCACTGACTCCCTTTTGGCCGTCGGGAATGCTCAGTACGCTAGGGCAGCCCCTTGCTTTATGGGCATTTTTAAATATTAGAAAGCACAAAGAAACCTGGAGGGAATGGCTTACGCTTGTACTCCTGCCCCTATACTCCAGTTTTGTGCTTGGATTTTTCTTTTTTCTCACTGCAGTGGGTGTGATCTGGCTTTATGATGCAGTTACAAAAAAGCGGTGGAACATGCGCTTTTTATTCAGCATTGTATTGATGACGGTCCTTTATTTGCTGATTGAATATAGACTCGTATACTCGCTTGTAGTGCCGGAAGCACCGACAAGCCGGAATGAATTCATGAGCTCGAAGCTTTCGTTCTGGCATACGATACGGCTTGTTTTCAAAAACTATTTTCTGGGCCACACGCATGTCCTCACTTTACATACAGCGGTCATTTTACCCATTATGTTTGCTGCGCTTTGGAAGATTTGGAAAGATAGAAGCAGTGGGGAGATTAAAAAATCGTTCCTTCTCTTATTCTTGCTTAACTTCTTGCTGTCTGTCTGGTATGCCTTTTGGTTTTACAAGGGCTGGACGCCTGTAAAAGAGAAGGTTTCTTTTCTTGCGACGTTCAATTTTGCACGTTTTCATTTTTTGCGCCCGCTCGTTATTTATGTTTTGTTTGCTTTAGGAAGCTGGATTCTATGGAAAATAGAAGGCTGGCGGACATGGATAAAGGCCGGTTTGGCTCTACAGATTTTTATTTTATGCTGTGCTCATGAGGAGATTTATTACCGTGTTGTCCATGCACCATCCTTCAAGGAGTTTTATGCCGTCAAACAATTCGAGGAGATGGAACACTATATCGGAAAGCCGCAGTCTTCCTATCGAGTGGCGAGCATCGGGATCCATCCTGCCATCGCCCAGTATAACGGCTTTTACACCCTTGATACATACAACAATTATTATCCGCTGTCTTATAAGCATAAGTTTCGAAGAATTATTGCCAAAGAACTTGATAAAGACCGGATGCTAAAAAATTACTTTGATCAATGGGGAAACCGGTGCTATCTTTTTGCAGATGAGCTGGGAAAGAAGTACCATTACACGAAACATTCAAAGAAACGCATTCAGCATCTCCATCTGAACACGAAAGTCTTTACTCAAATGGGAGGCCGGTATATCTTTTCCGCGCTTCCGATTGATAATGCAGAAGAAAATCACCTGCATTTTGTAAAAGCATTTTCTCAAAAGGAATCGGCTTGGAGGATTTATTTGTATCGTGCTGAAGAAATGGACTAAAAATGGCAAAAGGAGTAGCCGGAAGAGATGGCTGATGAGAAATGAAACATTCATTTGTACGCTTTTTGATAGTTGGTGTAATCAATACATTGGTCGGATTATCGGTGATCTATCTGCTGCTTCATGCGGCAGAGGTATCGTATTGGCTGGCAACATTTTTAGGAAACGCAGTTGGCGCATGTGTGAGCTATGTGCTAAACCGGATGTTCACGTTTAAAAGCTCCTCACCAGTAGCGGGAAGTATGGTACGGTTTGCTATCGTCATTCTTCTCTGCTATTTTATCGCCTATTATGCCGGAATTCGGATCGCAGACTGGGCCTTCTCTGCAATAATTCCTCTGCCAAAACACTTTGCCAAAGATGCCGCTGTTTTGATAGGAACAGGACTGTATACGGTTCTGAATTATGCCGGACAAAAACGCTTCGTGTTTACGGAGAGCAGCAGCTCTGGTAAAGCGGGCACTATGACGCGGGAGTAATTAAATAACAGTTCTTTACTTCGTTCCGGGTGCGGGATGATCTATCCCTTTTACATGATGCTGATGGCCATCGTCTACACTTGTGTAAAAGTCGTAATAGTGAACATGCATGCCGTTGCCTACTGGAATAGGCGGACCAGAATAGGCTCGGTAATGGTGGTTATGGCCATTTTCAAACATTACATATCCTTCCGTAAAATGGATGTGGCCTCCGTCCTGTGTTGGAATGGGCGGAGAAGTGACATCAAGGCATTGATGCACGTGGTCTCCAGCCATGGAAGTATAATCAACGGAACCATGATTGTGGTTGGGAACAAATCCTTGGACAAAATCATCCTTTCCCACTTTGTTGTTCATAAGAATCTCCTCCTGTAGCATTTGGTCTACTCAATAGTTATGTTCTGTTTTGTTTTATTTTCCAAAATTTTATGTTTCATTGATTTTCTCTTGTGAAAAGAGTATGATTAATGAACTGGACTTTTGCCGTAAATTATAAGGATGATGGATATGAAAAACCCAAAATTCAAAATCACATACCTCCCCTGAGCCGCCTTCGGCTTAGGGTTTTTTTTTCCTTTGGGAAACATTATTTTAGGAGGGGAACATGGAGATTGTACATGAAAGAGAAAGAATAGGTAAAAAAGTGGCCTGGCTGGCTCTGATCAGCAACTGTATATTAACCATTGGAAAGGTTGCGGTCGGGCTGATTGCAGGAAGTGAATCGGTCTTTGCGGACGGTATCCACTCCGCTGCAGACATTGTAGCTTCTATTGCTGTACTGGCCGTGGTAGGAATCTCCAACAAGCCGCCTGATGAGGACCATCCATTCGGACATGGTAAAGCTGAAGTGCTTAGTGAAGGCTTTGTAGGTATTATTTTATTTCTTGTTTCTATATATATTGTTATTGAAGGCATCCTGGGCTTAATCGGAACACCGAAAGCACCTGAGTACATTGCCTTGTTCGCCGCTCTATTTTCTTATTTTGCAAAGCACCTGCTTTACCATAACTCCATGAAGCTGGGTGAAAAATATAACAGCAAAGCCATAATAGCGATCGCATTTGACCACAAAGCTGACATTGTAGCCTCCCTCGCTGCTTTTTTTGGCGTCATACTATCCATTATCGGGGATAAATTCAACTTGCCTTATCTCTTATACGGCGATGCTGCGGCCAGTCTGATCGTCGCTTTCCTTATCCTGAAAATCTCACTGAAACTGCTCGGTTCATCCGTTGATGTATTGATGGATAAGAATATTGAAAAACCGCTGCTTACGCAGTACCGAAAAGTTGTCATGGAATTTAAAGAAGTGAAGCGGATTGACCGCATGAGAGCGAGGACACATGGCCACTACATCATTCTGGACTTAAGAATTTCGCTCAATTATGATCTGAGCATTAAAGAAGGCCATGATATTGCAAGAGATTTAAGAGACGAGATACAAAATAGATTTCCGGATATATCTGAGGTATTTATTCATATTAATCCGTACTTTCCTGACAAAAATTGACACCAGGCCTGGGTGTTTTTTGTTTATCACAAGAAAAATCGGGAATAGGTTGCATAAACAAATCCTTTAAAAGGAGGAGAAATTAAATGAAATCTATTCATGTTCTGCTTGAGTATACGGAAGAAGCCCCTGAAACGTTTGATAAAGATCTTCGCGGGAAATTAAATGATAATTTAAGTGATTTGGGGCTGAAAGTCGTTTCGATTGGAGATTTTGGTAAAGAAGATGAAGATAACTCAGCCAGTTCACAGTCAAACAAAGCCTAGCCTGATGCTTCGGGAAAACGGACGGCCATTATCCCGTATCACAACAATTCCGCAGGTGGGCAGTCAACCCCAGATGAGCAGCTGCCAGGATATGAAAATTATGAAAAAATAACCATTGATCTTTAGACCTTGTCCCAGGACAGGGTCTTTTTCGTTTTTTTCAGGAATCAGGAACGTAAAATAAGATAGAAATTTGTTGGAATCCTTTAGCTCTTTAAAGGAGATAAAAACGTGATGTCGAATTTAGTATAACGGGCGTTTATGTAAGTCTGCTCTAGTAAGATGTCCTCAAAAGGAAAGGATTTTGTTGAAATAAAAAGGAAAAATACTTAAATTGTTGAAATGTATGAAAGGTAAGTAATCCAGTAGCCGTTCACTGAAATTCCATAAAACAAAATCCGTATGCCCATAGAAAGTAAGCACTACCAATAAAACAGGAATAGAGGTGCTTACCATGAACTATCATCAGGTTACGGTTGAAATAAAAAATGAATTGGATATCTCTATTGCCCGTCAAGAAGGGAAAGAGCTTGCTAGAATCATCGGTTTTAATTCCGTTAATCAAGTCCGGATCAAAACCGTGATATCCGAGCTTGCCAGAAACATTTACCTTTATGCAGGAGAGGGTAAAATCATTGTCGAAGCGATTGAGGAAGAAAACCGGGCAGGGATCAGGGTATCGGCCATTGATCAAGGTCCAGGTATTCAAGACATTAAAATGGCGCTTCAAGCAGGATATACGAGTTCAGGAGGATTGGGAGCCGGTTTGCCGGGGGTCCAAAAATTAATGGATATCATCAATGTTCAATCGACTCTTAATTTGGGTACTGAAATCACGGCCATTAAATGGTGCAGTGAAAAAATGATGAAATAGCCGCCGAATTCCCGTGAAGAAAAAGGGAACCGGCGGTTAAATTTTGCCTTTTTTTGTGGGAAAAATTACAAACAGGATGTCTCTCCTCTATAATACACAATAAGCCGTACGATAAGGAGAACCCTTATTTATGATAAAGTCTGTTATTTTTGATTTTGATGGCACGCTCGCTGACTCAAGGCTCGTGTTCTTATCGGTGTTTAATCAGCTGGCAGCAAAGCATGGTTTTCGGAAAGTAGATGTTGAAGAGATGGAGTTTTTGAGGAAGCTTTCGATGATGGAAAGGATAAAACATCTGAATTTCCCAATGCACAAAATACCTGCATCGAGCGCTGAATTTTACGAGCTTTATAATCAAGCATTAGGGGATGTGACACTGGTCCCTGGCATGGCTGAACTTTTATCAGAAGTAAACAGGAGGGGATACAAGTCGGCCATAATATCTTCCAATTCAAAAAAGAATGTTGAAGCCTTTCTATCCCGAAACCGCCTCCACCATATGGAAGAGATCATTTGCTCCACCCGGCTTTTTGGTAAGGATCGCCATATTAAAAGCTATCTTAAAAAGAACGGAATGGCCAAGGAAGAAGTGATCTATGTCGGTGATGAAGCCAGAGATATTGCCGCCTGCAGAAAAAGCGGCATTAAAATCATCTGGGTAGGCTGGGGCTATGACGCAAGGGAAGCTGCAGAAAAGGAAAAACCGGATTTTATGGTTTTCCATCCCAAGGATATTTTAACGGTATTGAACTGATCACATGATAAAACCCTGCGTCAAGGACGCAGGGTTTTGTATGGCAGTTTCCGCTTCTTTTGCTGCATAAGCAAAAACGGCAGCCTTCTCTTATTGCCTTTATAATGGATGATTTCAAGCAGTTGGTTCAGTGCTTTAACCTGATCGGATTCATTCATTTCTTATGTGCCCCCTCTTCATATCAATCTATGAAGGAGTTGAGGCATTATGCTTTTTTTTCTACGCCAGATATTCCTGCTGGATCACAGTGTTCAGTAAAATGTACTGTCCTTGATCAAGGACAGCCGAGTATAACTTGGCCTCGCTTTCAGATACACCAATCTTGACCAGTTTTTGGTGGGTGTTTTTTTCAGAGGGCGGAAGCTTGCTTGTTTCGTAAGGTCCTACAATCATCATATGCTTCGTGTCCATTCCGTCTTTTTTTAATAGTTTCAGCTTGTTTAATACTTTTTTCTCTGATGGGTAAATGCCAATAACCCTGCGAGTATTCATAGGCAGACCTCCTCAGTTTTAGAATAATAATTTAAGGGAATATTCTGTTAATTCCCGCAATGGTTATACTTTAAAACCTATTTCAAAAAAATTTAAAGGGTTTAGGTTTGATTTTGTTCTGCGAAGGGTAAAAGCATTTTGAAGCAACTCACCCCCCTTTTTTAAGCCAGAGCCATAACGGTTTTGGTTTTTTTATGCTTTAAATGATGTGGTATAGTGAATGAGGAAGTATTTGAACAGATAGGGGTATGCACGTATGGTTGAGGTTTTACTGGCAGCGCTTTTGCCGATTGTTTTACAGCTTCTTTTTAACCGGGTGCTCTTTTCAAAGTATCTGCCTGTCATGATTACATTGCTAATTTTGCTGTTTGCGTTCGATGGCCTGAATCAGCCGCTGTATCTTCAGGCAACAGCACTATGTTCTGTATTGGCCGGATATTGGCTCGGTTTAAACATCCATAAAAAACAAGCGCGTAAAATGAAATAAAAGCGTTCGCCTCAAGAAGGGGCGGACGCTTTTTTTCGCCAGTAGCGAGCTGAATCCTTTAAAAAAACAAGGAGCAGTATGATAATATAGACCGAAACAACGCCGAGGCCGATATGGCCGAAGTGTAAAAGCTGCAGAAAGACGGATACGATTGTTGCGGCATAGATTCCGCCGAGATACGTTTCCATTTGATGATTTTGATAGAGCGAGGTTAGTCTGGCCCCCAGCTGAGCGCCGATCAATGCGCCGATGATTAAAAAGATGCCGATGTGATAGTTCAGCGTGATCGATTGTGCATAGGTCAGGAACCCTGCTGAAACAATGGCAAAAACACTGACAAGGCTTGTCCCAACTGCTTTTCTTGGTTCAAGTTTTAATACGGAAATCATCAGTGGAACCATGACAAAGCCGCCGCCGACTCCAAGGGTGGTCGAAAGAAATCCGCCAGTAAACCCAATCATCAGCGCTTTCGTCATTGAAAAGGCATTTTCCGCCGGCATCTCAGCAACAGTTGTATTTTTCTTTTTCCTGAGCAGCTGAACAGCAAAGTATCCCATCAGTATGATATATAAGGCCGGTATTACAATTTTATCCCAATGCTTTTCGCTAAGCCACATGACAACAGGGTGTGCAGCCTGTGTGGCAAGTACTCCTGACAAGCCAAGGGTGATGGCTGTTTTCCAATAGATATTCTTCATGCGAAGATGAGCAAATACCCCTGAAACACTCGTCCCGATCGAATACATGAGACTGGTCGCGATCGCGGTAACCGGCTCATAGCCAAACAATATTAAAACAGGGGTTAAAATAAAGCCTCCCCCAAGTCCGAAAAACCCAGAAATAATCCCAACAGCAAGACCCAGGAAAATATAGAGCAAATCCATGATGCATTCTCCTTTTGACGTTCTGTGCAACATTCAAAGTGTACACCAAAAGAAGAAGTAAAGAAAAGACATTTTACAGACTTAAATGTCTTTTCCAGCATTTAACGCACGAATATTTGTTCGTAAAAATTAGAGTTTCACAGGTCAGCTGTGTTATAATCTTATTAGCAAAATTTAGGAACGGAGGTTGTGAAATGAGTGAGCCTTTTCAGCTCGTTTCTTCTTACGAACCGCAGGGAGACCAGCCTAAAGCGATCCGCAAGCTGGTTCAGGGAATCAAAGAGAAGAAGCAAAAAATGACACTGCTTGGCGCCACAGGTACAGGTAAGACATTTACGGTTTCAAATGTCATAAAAGAGGTGAATAAACCAACGCTGGTTATCGCCCATAACAAAACATTGGCTGGACAGCTGTACAGTGAGTTCAAAGAATTCTTTCCGAATAACGCGGTTGAATACTTTGTGAGCTACTACGATTACTATCAGCCGGAAGCATATATCCCGCAGTCCGATACGTTCATTGAAAAAGATGCGAGCATCAACGACGAAATTGATAAACTCAGACACAGTGCCACCTCTTCGTTATTTGAACGGAAGGACGTTATCATCGTTTCCAGTGTTTCCTGCATCTATGGCCTGGGTTCACCGGAAGAGTACAAAAGCCTGGTTATTTCCTTGCGTACAGGCATGGAAAGAGACAGGGACCAGCTTCTGCGTGATTTGGTAGATATCCAGTACAACCGAAATGATATCAATTTCACACGCGGTACTTTCCGCGTGCGTGGAGATGTTGTGGAGATCTTCCCGGCTTCACGTGATGAACGCTGCCTCAGAGTAGAGTTCTTTGGTGATGAGATCGACCGGATTACCGAGGTGGACGCCCTCACTGGAGAAATTGTCGGCGAACGGAACCATGTTGCCATTTTCCCGGCATCCCACTTCGTAACACGTGAAGAAAAAATGAAATTAGCCATTCAGCGGATCGAAGCAGAGCTGGAGGAGAGGCTGAAGGAGCTGAATGACGCAGGGAAGCTGCTTGAAGCCCAGCGCCTTGAACAGCGTACGCGCTACGATATTGAAATGATGAGCGAGATGGGCTTCTGCTCAGGAATTGAAAACTATTCCCTGCATCTTACGCTTCGCCCGATTGGATCTACACCGTATACTCTCCTTGATTATTTTCCTGATGATTCAATGATCGTCATTGATGAGTCCCATGTTACATTGCCGCAGATTCGTGGAATGTATAACGGAGACCAGGCAAGAAAGAATGTACTGGTGGAGCACGGCTTCCGTCTGCCGTCAGCCAAGGACAACCGTCCGCTCACGTTTGATGAATTTGAAGGAAAAGATAAGTTTCAGCATATATACGTTTCCGCAACCCCAGGACCTTATGAAGCGGAGCATGCCCCTGAACCGATCCAGCAGATCATCCGCCCGACAGGATTGCTTGATCCGACCATCGAAGTGAGGAAAAGCAAAGGGCAGATTGATGACCTTCTCGGGGAAATCAATGATCGTGTGGCGAAGAAAGAACGGGTGCTCGTAACAACGCTCACGAAAAAAATGTCCGAGGATCTGACAGATTATCTGCAGGAAATGGGTATAAAGGTAAGATACCTCCATTCCGAGATCAAAACGCTGGAGCGGATTCAGATCATAAGAGATCTCAGGCTCGGTGTGTTTGACGTGCTGGTCGGGATCAATCTCCTGCGGGAAGGTTTGGACATTCCTGAGGTATCTTTGGTTACGATCCTGGATGCCGATAAGGAAGGGTTCCTTCGTTCAGAAAGGTCTCTCATCCAGACGATGGGCCGTGCAGCGCGTAACAGCAATGGCCACGTCATCATGTATGCCGACCGTATTACGAAATCCATGGAGATTGCCATCGGAGAAACACAGAGGCGCCGGAATGTTCAGATGCAGTATAACGAGGAGCACGGGATCACGCCGCAAACGATTAAAAAAGCAGTGCACGATGTCATAAGTGCCACTCAAGCAGCTGAGGAAGCCGAGGAGTATACATCTAAAGCACCAAAACAAAAAATGAGCAAGAAAGACCGCGAAGCATTTGTTGAACGCCTCGAAGTTGAAATGAAAGATGCAGCAAGAAATCTGCAGTTTGAGCGCGCCGCAGAGCTTCGTGATATGATTCTTGAGCTTAAGGCTGAAGGGTAAGGTGATTGTAGTTGTCTACAAACCAAAACATTATTGTAAAGGGTGCACGCGCCCATAATTTAAAGAATATAGATATTACCATTCCAAGGGATAAACTGGTCGTATTGACCGGTCTATCAGGATCAGGCAAGTCCTCACTTGCTTTTGATACCATTTATGCAGAAGGGCAAAGGCGCTATGTTGAGTCTTTGTCTGCTTATGCGCGCCAATTTCTTGGCCAAATGGATAAGCCGGATGTCGACTCGATTGAAGGCCTTTCTCCTGCGATCTCGATCGACCAGAAAACGACGAGCCGCAACCCGCGTTCGACTGTAGGGACCGTTACAGAGATTTATGACTACCTTCGGCTTCTCTTTGCCCGAATCGGTCGTCCGGTCTGCCCGAATCACGGAATAGAGATTACATCCCAGACGATCGAGCAGATGGTCGACCGCATACTCGAGTATCCGGAACGTACCAAGCTGCAGATTCTTTCACCTGTGGTTTCCGGACGCAAAGGTGAACACGTTAAAGTGCTTGAAGACATTAAAAAGCAAGGCTATGTTCGTGTCAGAGTGGATGGTGAACTGCGCGACATCGGTGATGAAATCAAGCTCGAAAAGAATAAAAAGCATTCGATTGATGTGGTCATCGACCGTATTGTCGTAAAAGAAGGGATCGCCACCCGTCTCGCTGATTCCCTCGAAACGGCGCTGAACCTCTCCAGTGGGACGGTTACGGTCGATGTCATGGGAGAAGAAGAACTGTTATTCTCCCAAAATCATGCCTGCCCGTATTGCGGATTTTCAATTGGTGAGCTCGAACCGCGACTGTTTTCTTTTAACAGCCCATTCGGGGCATGTCCTTCATGTGACGGCCTTGGAATGAAGCTTGAAGTGGATCCGGAGCTCGTCATCCCTGATTGGAGCCTGTCCTTAAATGAGAACGCGATTGCCCCATGGACACCTGTGAGCTCCCAATACTACCCGCAGCTCCTGAAAAGTGTTTGCACTCATTTTGGAATCGATATGGACACTCCTGTTAAAGACCTGCCTAAAGAGCAGCTGGATAAAGTACTTTATGGCAGTGACACGGAGAGAATCCGTTTCCGTTATAAAAATGATTTTGGACAAATTAAAACGAATGATATTTATTTTGAAGGCGTGCTGGCTAATGTTGAACGCCGCTATAAAGAAACAGGTTCTGATTACATCCGGGAACAGATGGAAGGGTATATGGGCCAGAAAGCCTGCCCTGCCTGCAAAGGCTACCGTCTGAAAAAAGAATCGCTGGCTGTTCTCATTAACGGCCAGCATATCGGTGAAGCCACGGCTCTATCCGTGACAGAAGCGAAAGAATTCTTTGAAAATCTTGATCTGACGGAAAAAGAGCAGGCGATCGCACGCTTGATTTTACGTGAGATCGTTGACCGGATCGGGTTCCTGGTTAACGTCGGCCTGGATTATTTGTCACTAAACCGTGCAGCTGGAACGTTATCTGGAGGAGAAGCCCAGCGTATCCGTCTGGCAACACAGGTCGGTTCAAGGCTGATGGGTGTTCTGTATATCTTGGACGAGCCTTCTATCGGACTTCATCAGCGGGACAACGACCGGCTGATCCGCACGCTTGAAGAGATGCGCAGCCTTGGTAATACACTGATCGTCGTTGAACACGATGAGGACACGATGCTGGCCGCTGATTATATTATTGATATCGGCCCTGGTGCTGGAGCTCATGGAGGCGTCATTACTGCCCAAGGCTCTCCGAATGAAATCATGGATGATCCGAACTCTCTTACCGGGCAGTATCTTTCCGGTAAAAAGTTCATCCCGCTTCCAAAGGCGAGAAGAAAGCCGGACGGCCGAAACATTGAAGTCATCGGAGCTTCCGAAAACAACCTGAAAAATGTAAAGGTAAAGATTCCTCTTGGACTTTTTACAGGGGTAACAGGTGTTTCCGGTTCCGGAAAAAGTACGCTCGTTAATGAAATCCTGCATAAAGCATTGGCTCAAAAGCTTCATAAAGCCAAGGATAAACCAGGAGCTCATAAAGAAATTAAAGGCTTGGAACATGTTGACAAAGTCATTGACATCGATCAGTCGCCGATCGGAAGGACACCGCGTTCCAATCCGGCTACCTATACAGGTGTTTTTGATGATATCCGGGAGGTCTTTGCTTCCACCAACGAAGCGAAGGTCAGAGGCTACAAAAAAGGCCGATTCAGCTTTAATGTAAAAGGCGGCCGCTGTGAAGCATGCCGTGGAGACGGGATCATCAAGATCGAGATGCATTTCCTTCCTGATGTGTACGTGCCTTGCGAAGTATGCCACGGAAAACGGTACAACCGTGAAACGCTTGAAGTGAAGTATAAAGGGAAGAACATTGCGGATATTCTAGATATGACGGTTGAGGAAAGTGTAGATTTCTTTGTCAACATTCCAAAGATCAATCGAAAGCTGGCTACTATTCTAGATGTTGGTCTAGGCTATATCAAGCTTGGCCAGTCGGCAACTACCCTTTCCGGAGGAGAAGCACAGCGGGTGAAACTGGCATCCCAGCTTCATAAGCGCTCTACCGGAAAAACGATCTACATTCTGGATGAGCCGACAACCGGCCTTCATGTGGATGATATCTCCCGTTTGTTAAAGGTGCTGCAGCGCTTAGTCGATAATGGAGATTCAGTTGTAGTCATTGAACACAATCTTGATGTCATCAAGCAGTGTGACTATTTGATCGACCTTGGCCCTGAAGGCGGAGACAAAGGCGGAACACTCGTCGGTGCAGGTACGCCGGAGAAACTGGCTGGCATACCTGAATCACATACCGGCCGCTATCTTGCTCCGATCATCAAACGCGATAAGAAGCGCATGGACGCTATTCTGAAACAAAAAGAATCAGTGGCTAAATAAATCTTTTCACAGCGAGTGCCAGGCACCGCGATTACACAAGCGTGTAATGGTGGTGCCTGGCACTTTAAATTTAAGAGCCTGCGATAAAATAAATCGCAGAGCTCTTCTATTTTTTTAGGAAAAGTAATAGCTTGTATATAAGAAAGTTTATTAACAGGACGATCAGGCTACCTACAATAGCCGCGATGAGCCTTTCTCCTGCAGAATAATCGGCGCTGGAATCGCCCAGGGCTCCAAATATGATTCCGGCCAGCATAAGGATCGTTAAAAAAGTAAAGAAAGATTTTATCGCTTTTTGGGTTGAAAACATGTTATCCTCCAATATGATTTCCCTTACAAGTATGGCTAGGGAAGGTCTGGATGCCAAAAAAGAAGTATCCTCATCTAAGATAGCCTATAATAAGGGAAAAAAACAAATCGACATGTGAATTTTTAAAGGATGTATATTTCTTAAGTAGAATTACAAGAAGTAGTCCTTTTCATTGTTCTATAGTTCAGGAGGAAACACAGCATGAATCCAAAAGTAAAGCGTATTTTATCGGCCATTTGTTATTTCAGTCTGTTTTTTGCACCTTTTCTTTTCCCGGCAGTGGTTTATTTCGCTGTGCAGGACCAGGGTGTTACCTACCATGCCAAACGCTCATTTTTATCGCATCTTTTTCCACTCATCGCTATACCGCTCGGGATTATCATTTCAGCTGAAACGGAATTCAACATGACGGCGATTATTATCAGTGTTATTCTATTCGGCCTTACTTCGTTTGCCGTGATGGTGTGGAATATTATTCAGGGAATTAAAGTTTTTACCCGATAGATGCAGTTCAGCATCCATTGACCGGAACAGAAGACAGCAGCCTAGAATCAGCCGGCGCCGGTTTTTAAAACATTGAAGGGGGCGTCAATTTCATATGGAAGAGCGAAAAATGATTTTAAACATGCTTAATGAAGGCAAGATTTCAGCAGAGGAAGCTGAAAAGCTATTGCTTGCTGTTAACCATAAAAAAGCGTTTACGCTGCCATCCGGGACTTTGACTAAAAAACCAAAGGATATAAAAAAGGATCCTTCTAAGGGCTTTAAAATGGGCAAATTCTTCAACAGGGTCGTTAAGCGGATCAAGACGGTGGATTTTGATCTGAATTTTGGCCCGCATGAGGACGTTCACTACATTTTTGAAGACCGGCATGTCATGTTTGAAGCCATAGATATCGAGATTTATAATGGATCTATTACGATTGTTCCATGGGACAGGAATGATGTCCAGATTGAATGTGAGGCGGAAGTTTACAAGATTCCTGAAGGGACAGCAGCAAAAACAAAGTTCCGCAACGAAACGTTTTATGATTGTGATGCGACTCGCCTTCGCTTTTATGCAAGAAATAAACATCAGAAAGTGAATGCGGTCATCTCTGTACCGAGGAAAAACTATCAGGAGGTAAAGCTCGTCACGTTCAACGGCGGAATTAAGATCGGTGATTGTGAAGGCCGGCAGATGGCCTTAAAGACCACGATCGGCTCACTTTTCGTCAATAATTGCAGTGGAGAGAAGCTGAAGGCCGAAGCGTCAAACGGCAGCATCACCTTAAAGGAAAGCCAATGGAAAGAGCTGATCGCCGAGACGATGAACGGTCCCGTGCGGCTGAACGGGCAGGTGGATGACATTCGAATCGAAACGATCAACGGCTCCATTTATTATCGTTTAGACACTCCGGCGACAGGGTATGCATCATTAAAAACTGTCACGGGTAAAATAGAAGCAGAATTACCTGAATCACTGGAAGTCGAGGCTAGTTTAAAAACCTATGTTGGCGGTCTTGTCAGTGATTTTGACGGAATGGAAGTCTTGGAGCAAAAAAAGGAAGTAACCAAGAAGTTTCTTCGTTTTATTGCTAATAAAGGAAACGAACCGGCTTACCGTATGGAAGCGGAAGCCAAGACAGGCTCCATTGCCATCCTGAAGGTTAAATAAGGAGTGACATCATGAAAAGACTTGTTCGTTCTAGTGACCGGAAATTAGCCGGTGTCTGCGGGGGCATTGCGGACTATTTCGCCATTGATCCTGCAATTGTTCGTCTGATCGTTATTGTTGCCCTTATCGCGACAGCTGTAGCACCTGTTGTTATCGGCTATTTGATTGCCATATTTATCATTCCTGAAGAAAGTGAAGTGCACTAAATGTTTAACTGGTTAATCTCTTTACTTGTGAACACTGTAGTTCTTATGGTGGTTGCAGGCTATTATCCGCCTTTTCACCTGGAAGGGGTCGGTGCTGCTTTTTTAGCCAGCATCATCCTTTCCATTTTCAACTTATTTATCAAGCCCATACTGATCCTGCTGACGCTCCCCGTCACCGTATTGTCTTTCGGTCTGTTTCTTATCGTGATCAACGCCATTCTGCTTATGCTGACAGCGAAAGTCATGGGAGATCAGTTTAATATCGACGGATTTGGCGCCGCCTTTTTGGCAGCGATCATTATCTCAGTATTAAACCTGTTGATTCAAAATTTTATAATTGAACCTATGCAAAAAAAGAAGCGTTCCAGATAGGGGCGCTTTTTTGGTAGTTAAATCGAGGAGGTGTGGTTCCAGGCACAAAAAAAGCAGGGAGGTTTGGTTCCAGGCACCTTTGCAAGGGGGTAACTTTTTTTGTTCGGTGCCAGGCACCAAGGCACCAAGGCACCAAGTTTGCTTACAGCAAATAGAAGGAGGCGAAAAATGGAATCTCAGAGGCTGCAGTTCAGGGAGTATTCGATGGAGGATTTGGAGTTTTATGCTTCTCTATGGGGACAATCTGATGTTGTTCAATACATAGGGAAAGGGTTAACAAAAACAAAAAAGGAAGCCACGAAAAGTTTAGAGAATTGGATCCTTCCAGGCTACAAAAATGGTTTGGGCCTTTATATCATACTGCATAAAGAGACAGGGGAGCCTATCGGTCACGCTGGCCTGGTCCGGCAGATTGTGGAGGGGAGAAGAGAGACGGAGATCGGCTATTGGCTCGCAAAACCTTTTTGGGGGAAAGGGTTTGCATCAGAAGCAGCTGCCTTTTTCATGTCCTACGGAAAGATTCAGCTGAAGTATGGAAGGATGATCTCTCTTATTCATCCCAAGAATACTGCGTCCATTGCTGTGGCAAAAAAAATCGGCATGGCCTATGAAAAAACGGTGTTCTTTAACGGAAGCCGTACTCGTATATATGCTTCAGGATGATAGCAGACACTAAGGCTACAGGATGGCAAGGATATGAATATTTTTGAAAAATGAATTTTGTTACCTTATTGCCCTTAGTGTACAATAATAGTTGAATGGAAGAACAATAGGAGGAAACCATGGCGAAAGTACATACAAAAGAGTTGATCGATAAATTTCAGCTTGAACTGGTCAGCGGGGAAGAAGGTGTGCACCGCACGATTACGACCAGTGATATTTCCCGTCCGGGACTTGAGATGGCTGGGTATTTTACTTATTATCCTGCTGAACGGCTTCAGCTTCTTGGAAAAACAGAACTTTCTTTTATCAGCGAGCTGCCTTCTCAAATTCGCATAGAGCGGATGGAACAGCTGTGTACGGATGAAACACCGGGCATTATTATCTCGAGGGAAATGGAAGTGCCTAAAGAGCTGCTGATTGCCTCTCATGGGACAGGCGTGCCGATCATGCGGACGAAAATGACCACTACCCGCCTGTCGAGCAGACTGACCAATTATTTGGAAAGCCGCCTAGCACCAATGACTGCTGTTCATGGTGTATTGGTTGATATATATGGAATCGGAGTGCTCATTAAAGGAGACAGCGGGGTAGGAAAAAGTGAAACTGCGCTGGAGCTAGTGAAACGGGGACATCGTCTGGTTGCGGATGATTCTGTAGAAATCCGCCAGGAAGATGAAGAGACTCTCGTCGGAAGTGCGCCTGAGCTGATCCAGCATCTGCTGGAGATCCGAGGTCTCGGTATCATCAACGTCATGACGCTGTTTGGTGCGGGAGCGATTCGAAACTATAAAAAGATTTCTCTCATTATCAACCTGGAAACCTGGGATTCCAAAAAGGTATACGACCGTCTTGGACTTGAAGAAGAGACCATGCCAATTCTGGACGCTGAGGTACCGATTTTAACGGTGCCCGTCCGTCCGGGACGTAACCTTGCTGTCATTATAGAAGTGGCTGCGATGAACTTCCGCCTGAAACGAATGGGTATGAATGCTGCCAAGCAGTTTAACGACAGACTGACAGATGCTATTGCGTCTGGCGATGAAGAAGATTTATAAATCATGGCTCTTTTCTAAATGATTTTTGCTTTGGGACGATTTAGTAAAGAATCTTCTTTGATAGGTTGATTGGAGTGCAAGGGGCGAGACTACGGCTAGGAGAACGGGACAGGTGAGACCCACAGGCGCATACGCTGAGAAGGTAGGCGCTTGCGCCGGTAAGGCTCACCGCCCGCCCCGCGGAAAGCGAGCATCCTGAAACAGAAATCAACTACTCCCAAGGGCAACAAATTTTACAAAAACAGCCTAAATCATAGAAAAAGATAGATAGAAGGAAGTGTGAATCGTGGACGCTAGTATTCATCCGATTGACCGGGTTGCATTTGAACTAGGCCCCATTACCGTCTATTGGTATGGGGTTATTATCGGGCTTGGAGCTTTGCTCGGGCTTTGGATTGCCGTCAGGGAGTCTGAACGCCGCGGGCTTGGGAAAGATATGTTCGTGGACGTTGTTATGTGGGCAGTGCCGATCGCCATTATCTGTGCACGGATATATTATGTTGCCTTTGAATGGGATTTCTACAGTAAGCATCCCGAAAAAATTATTGCCATCTGGGAAGGCGGCATCGCCATCCATGGGGCGCTCATCGGTTCTTTTTTAACCGCTTTTATTTTTTCAAAAATCCGTGGCATTTCGTTCTGGAAACTGGCGGACATCGCGGCTCCCAGTATCATACTCGGCCAGGGAATCGGACGCTGGGGCAATTTTATGAATCAGGAAGCACACGGAGGCCCCGTCAGCCGCAGCTTTTTGGAAAACACCCTGCACCTGCCCGACTTTATCGTGAATCAAATGTACATTAATGGAACGTACTATCACCCTACTTTCTTATATGAATCACTTTGGGACTTGGCGGGATTTGTGATCCTGATGTTGTTAAGAAAAGCTAATCTCAAACGGGGTGAGCTGTTTTTCAGCTATGTCATCTGGTATTCGATCGGAAGATTTTTTGTTGAAGGACTGCGGACGGACAGCTTGATGCTCACCTCAACATTAAGGATTGCTCAAGTGATCTCTCTCGTACTGATCGCCGTGTCAATCATTTTAATCATCTACCGCCGCAAAGCGGGACTGTCTGAGAAGCGCTACCTGGAAGGGTAAGCCCTCTCGGCTGCCCTTTAAGTAAAAGCCAGACAGAACAACACGAAAGGACTCTCATGCTATGAAAATCAATACGGCTTTATTTGATTTAGACGGAACGCTTATCAACACGAACGAACTGATCATTGCCTCCTATCTTCATACGCTTGATAAGTTTTTCCCTGAACAATACAATCGCGAACATATTATTCCTCTGATGGGGATGCCCCTGACCGAAACGATGGAGCACTTTGACAAGAACCAAGTCAAAGAGCTCATTGAAACGTACAAAGACCATAACCTTTCTCACCATGATGAACTCGTTACAGAGTTTGAAGGGGTGATTGAAACGATCGAGACGCTGCATAAAAACGGCTACAAACTTGGCATCGTGACCACAAAGATGAGACGTTCCGTTAACCTGGGGCTTAAACTTGCCGGTCTTGACTGCTATTTTGATACGATCGTTACGCTCGATGATGTGGAGCGGGCCAAGCCTGATGCGGAACCTGTGGAAAAAGCACTGGCTCTACTGAATGCCAAGCCCGAGGAAGCCATTATGATTGGTGACAGCAAGTATGATATTCTGTCAGGAAAAAATGCGGGGACAAAAACAGCAGGAGTGGCCTGGACCATCCGTGGCCGTGAGTATCTTGAGGAGTTTTCACCAGATTATATGCTGGATGAAATGACGGACCTGCTGGCCATTTTAGGAGAGAAATAAAGTGAGAAAAACGGAACGGTACCCTGTTCAAGGCAAAAATTCGCTTTACCAGGTCTATGCCACGGTGCCTTTTTGGAAGGTGGCAAAGAATTTTGCTGCCATCCAGGTATCGCGCTATACTCCCTTTCTGCCCGTGAAAAACTGGATCTACCGAACTTTTCTCGGGATGAAGGTAGGAGAAGATACAGCGGTCGCCCTGATGGTGATGATGGATGTCATGTTTCCCGAGCGGATTTCGATTGGCCGAAATACGGTCATCGGTTATAACACGACGATTCTCGCACATGAATACTTGATCCGGGAGTACCGGCTTGGTGATGTGACCATCGGGGATGAAGTGATGATCGGTGCAAACAGCACGATCCTTCCAGGGGTCACGATTGGCCATGGTGCAGTTATTTCTGCAGGCACACTCGTTCATAAAGACGTACCCGCAGGGGCCTTTGTCGGCGGAAATCCCATGCAAATCATTTATACGAAAGAAGAAATGGAAGGCCGGGAGCGGGAAAAAAGTTGAATTTTGTCGTGCTTTCGGCTCTTGGGTTTTTATTGCGTAAGGAGTATACTAGAAACAAGACAACTCGGTAAGCAGGAGGGAAGAAACTTGAATCGAAAATCTTTTTCTATATTTTTTGTAAGAGATACATTCAAAGTAGGCCATCTCATGGACGATAGCACCATGGGTCAACATTCTGCATCCCAAGCCAGCAGCAACACAGAACTCCTTGCAACAAGAGACGCTTACCGTTTTCGCACTACAGTTTCCCGGTTAAAAGGAAGTGCATTTGTAAAGCACTATGAGCTGCATGATGATAAAGCCAGTATCTATTATTATGGTGATTATGCATCCTATCGCAGGCTAGTACCTCATTCTGCACTCGGGAAGGAAGACTACTTACACTACTTAGGCACTGAAGAAGCAGTGTACCAACTACTCCTTGATTCCACGGTTTATTTGCTGAAAGAACTCCATTTCCTTAATCATGTAAACATCGAAATTCCGAACCATGGTAAAAAATATACAGTCAACGTTTCACGGGACGAATTGGACGAACACCTGGATTGCCTTCTGTCTGAAATGAAGGACGGACACCATCACCGGTTTTATTTATTATGCCGGGATTTAGAAGTGGAAAAATTCGTATCTCAATTTGTAAAAGTTAAAAGGCTGCGCAGAAAACATTAAATTTTGCTGAGAAAAACCAATGCAGATACATGCATTGGTTTTTTATTTTGTTTGGCTTTGTTAAAGCATATTGTTGATTTCCAATCATAATGGACATCGCATACTGATGCTTAAAAGAGGCCCTCAAGTCTTTTTCTCCATGAAAAAGGGGTGATAGCTGGCGATGATAAGAGCCGGCTGATTTGTGAAACAAATGAAGCGCAAGAAAAGCAGATGGGAAAAAGCTTGCTTACAAGGGAGAGCCAAAGATCATCCTGGAAAAAAAGCTGTGAATGATCTATTGAATGAGTGATTCCATCATGTCTGCGTTCAGGGGACCAATATGAAGCTGGGCGATCGTGCCGCTTTTGTCTATGACATACGTCGTTGGTAAGGTAAACGCATGATACTTTCCACCCACCTTCCCCTTTTCATCATATAAAACAGGGAAGGTGACGTGATGCTTTTTGGCAAATGTCTTGGCCGCTTCACGTGAATCTTCTGATGTAAGATTCACGGCGAGAATGACCACATCTTTGCTTCGATGTTCTTTATAAAACCGCTGCATCTCCGGCATCTCAGCCTGGCACGGAGGGCACCAGCTGGCCCAAAAGTTCAGAAACACTGTTTTTCCTTTATATTGGGAAAGTGAGATCGTTTTCCCGTCCAAAGAGTTTAGTTTGAAATCAGGCGGGGTGTTGCCTCTTTTCAAACCTGATACTCCTGCTTCAGCAGCTGGAAGCTTTTTATTCTCGATAGTGGCGGTTCCTGCTAAAGAAAGCAAAACAAGAGCTGCTAGTACAAGCGAGCTGAGTCTGTGAACACGTTTGTTTTTCATGAAAAGAAGAACAAAAAATATCCCGCATGATACGGTGGAAAAGGCAGCGGACACGATGCTTTTTTCATAGAAAGCATGAACACCCTCGTAAAACATGCAGAAGGCAGTTCCGGAGAGTGTGCCAGTGAATAATAAAGAGGATGCTGATGCATGCGTTCTGCTCAGAGCAATTAAAACATACAAACCAGCAGCGATCGTCCCAAAAACCAGCCCCGGAGTGCCTCCTGAGAAATAGAGAAGGTAACTGGGGTGCTTAATCGTCAATAACGGGTGTAGAAAAAAATAGCTTATTTTCCATATGAAAAGGATAAGGGTTGCGGCATTCCAGACTAGATTGATTTCTGCATACCCTTTGTTTTCCTCTTTGGCTTTAAAATGCGCCACTCCATAAGCAAACATTCCAGATAACAATAGGAGCAAAAGCTGAGTGTTCAAGTGTAAGAGCCCCAGCTGAATAACTTCTGGCATCGATCATAACCGCCTTCCTTAAAAACATATGATTACTATTACCTTATCCACGGTAAGGGACAAGTATGATAGAGAAAATCATAAAAAGGGTGATGAATAATGAGTCGTGTAACGGATGAAATACGCTCAAGATTTAAATGTGTGAAATGCCAGCATGACCAATGCCAAACGAAGGAACTTGCCATGACAGGATCGGGCTTAAGCAAGCTTCTCGATATCCAGCATAACCATTATTTGTTTGTTTCGTGTGAGAACTGCGGATATGTGGAGGTTTACAATCCGTCCATTCTGGAAGGGAAGAAAGGGCAGCTCGGGACGATCATGGACATCTTCTTCGGATGAAAAAAGCTTCAGCAGCGGAACATCATGTTCTCGCTGTTGAAGCTTTTTTTTACGATTGACATGTCAAACCTCTCATACTGATGCTTGAGAGAGCCCCTCAAGTCATTTTTTATTTACAGCAGGGTTGGGATAGCTGGCTTTTTATAGGCCTCTTCAATCCAAACATACCCTAATTCAGCATCTTGGATAAACAATATGTCTTTTGTTACAAAAGATAGAATCCGACACCCATGATCAGGTAGGCTGCGAGAAGGGTCAAGCCTTCAAACCAGTTGGTATCCCCATCATTCGTAATGGAGATGGTCAGGAACACAGCCAAGACCATCGAAACGAGTTCAGGCAGTGAGAAGACAAGTGACATCTGCTTCTCAAAGAACATGGAAGCAAGAACTAGAACAGGAGCAACAAACATGGCGATCTGGAGTGTTGAACCGACGGCGATTTCAACAGTTACTCCAATTTTGTTTTTGTAGGCCATCAATACAGCAGAAGCATGTTCCGCTGCATTACCAACGATTGCGACGATGATAATCCCGATGAATACTTCGCTCCAGCCAAGTGCTCTGCCTACTTCTTCAAACGTATGCACGAGGTTTTCTGAAATGTACGCAACAGCCAAGGTTGCGAGGAATAGAACGTTGATTGATTTCTTCTTCGTCCACTCTGCTTCTTCTTCTTCATCATGCTCTCCGCCTTCCTCGTCATAGGCATAAACGCCGCGATGAGTCACAAGCTTAAAGTAGAGGGCAGCCAAGTAAAGGACGATCATGATCGCAGAAACCCATATGCTTAATGTAAAAGATTCGTGATTATCAAGTGTCAATGAGAATACTTCAGGGAAAACAAAAGCTACAACAATGGCAAAAATCATTAATCCCGCGTTGTGCTGGGCATCATGCACATTAAACTTTTGCCGTTTAAACTTCAAGCCGCCGATAAAGAACGAAAGTCCCCCGACAAGCAAAAGGTTCCCCAATACTGAACCTGTCAAAGATGCGAGCACGACTGAAACTAATCCAGCTTTTAAGGCGAAAATAGAAATGATCAGCTCTACGGCATTGCCAAAGGTGGCGTTAAGCAGCCCTCCGACCCTGGGGCCAACTGTAATGGCAAGGCTCTCGGTCGCTCTTCCCATGAATGAAGCCAGGGCAACAATCGTTACGCAGTAAATAATAAATGAAGCAACTGCCGGCCAATGCATCAGGCTGGCGGCGACAGATAAAGGAATTCCTAGTATAATTCCGATGAAAAAAATGCGATTAATCAATATGTATTCTCCTTTATAGTAGAGTTTTTTTGTGAAATACTAAATTAACTGCAGTGATTCCTATGTTTTTAGCTCCCATCAAGTATTCCCTTTTTCATCCTTCTGTAACGTATTTTATCGATAAAAGGGTCAAGCCTGCAAGTGTTGCCTTCCCGCTCTTTCGGTTGACGAATGACAAAAAGAGGTGTAGACTACAACGTATATTTTATCTCGGTAGTATATTAGCGAACTAAAGCAAAGTGAAGGTGTGAGTCAATGTCAAAGCCGTTTGTTTTCGAAAAACCAATGGGGATGAGAGATACTCTTCCCGTGTTATATCAAGTAAAACAGCAGGTTCGTAAGGTGATGGAACAAGAGATCAAAGGATGGGGCTATCAGTTCATTCAAACCCCTACTTTAGAATATTACGATACAGTAGGCGAAGCATCTGCGATCTTGGATCAGCAGCTCTTTAAACTAATGGATTCAGAAGGAAAAACGCTCGTCCTCAGGCCAGACATGACAGCGCCGATCGCCCGAGTGGTTTCTTCGAGCATGAAAGATGTTTCGTATCCCATTCGTCTGGCGTATGATTCGGCTGTATTCCGTTCACAGCAGCGGGAAGGAGGCCGCCCTGCAGAATTTGAACAAGTAGGAGTCGAACTGATTGGCGATGGAACATCAAGTGCAGATGCGGAGGTTATCGCGCTCATGGTGTCAGCCCTCTCAAAGGCAGGACTGCAAGAATTTAAAGTGGCCGTGGGGCATATTGGATTCCTTAATGAACTTTTTCTTGAAGTGCTCGGAAACGCTGAGCGAACAGAAGAACTTTTGCGATATTTATATGAAAAAAATTATGTAGGCTACGCCAGTCATGTGAAAAACCTGGCACTGTCGTCCATTGATAAAAAACGATTGCTGGATCTGCTTCACCTGCGAGGGGGGGAAGAGATCCTGGATGAGGCCAAAGGTATGTCAGCACCTGAAGGGAAAAAAGCAGTTGCTGATTTACAGGAGCTTTTTTCAATTTTAGATTTGTACGGAGTAAAAGATAAAGTCATCCTTGATTTTACGCTCTTCAGCCATATGAGCTATTACACGGGTATCGTATTCGAAGGATATACCAATGAGCTAGGCTTTCCGCTATGCAGCGGAGGGAGGTATGATCAGCTGCTCGGTGAATTCGGCAGGAGTGCGCAGGCGATCGGTTTCGGTATCCGGCTTGATTACTTGATCGAGGCATTGAACGTGAAAGAGCCACTTAACCCTCGGACATGCATCGTTTTTAGTCCGGAACGCAGAAAAGAAGCCATCGAAAAATCAAGAGAACTTCGCGAAAAAGGGCTATCTGCTATTGTTCAGGATATTTCAGGGGTCGGCAACGTTGATGAATACAGCGGCCGTTTTCAAGAAGTCATTTATTATATCGGCAAACCGGAGAAAGGGGAGGTACAATGAGCAGCTTATTAACGGTAGCAATGCCAAAAGGGCGGATTTTTCAGGAAGCAGTAGAGCTTTTGCGCCAGGCGGGTTATCCGCTGCCTCCCGAATTTGAAGATTCGAGAAAACTCATTATTGAAATAGAAGAAGCAGGGATGCGTTTTATCCTGGCCAAGCCGATGGACGTTCCCACTTATGTGGAGCACGGCGTTGCAGATGCAGGGATCGCTGGAAAAGACGTAATGCTTGAAGAAGAACGGGATGTATATGAAGTCCTGGACCTGAAAATCAGCGACTGTTATCTGGCTGTGGCCGGACTTCCCGGACAAAGAGAAAACTCAGTGGCACCCAAGATTGCGACGAAATATCCGAATGTGGCGGCACAGTATTTCCGGGAGCAGGGAGAACAGGTGGAGATCATCAAATTGAATGGATCCATTGAGCTCGCTCCGCTGATCGGATTGGCGGACCGCATTGTCGATATCGTTTCTACCGGAAGAACATTGAAGGAGAATGGCCTTGTAGAAATGGAGAAAATCCGGGAAATTACGTCCAGAATTATCGTCAATCCAGCGAGCTACCGCATGAAAGCAGGGGTTATTGATGATCTGGTCGAACGTCTTAGCAAAGTGGTAGAGAGCAAGGAGGAAGTACTGTGAAGATTGAGAGAGCGATAGACTTAAAAAGTTTAAAGCGAAACATCGATCAGGATTCTGAAGCACAGCTTTCTTCTGTTAAAAGTATCTTAAACCAGGTAAAAGAACAGGGAGATGCCGCGCTTTTTGAGCTGACAGAGAAGTTTGACGGGGTGCAGCTGAAGGAATTGCAGGTGTCACCAGAAGAAATTCAGCAGGCATACGATGAAATCGACGATGAAATGGTTGAAATCATAAAAGAAGCCGCCAGGAACATAGAGGAATACCATGTTCAGCAAAAAAAGCAATCATGGTTTTTTACTAGAAAGGATGGTACAGTGCTTGGCCAGAAAATTACACCGCTTGATTCCGTAGGCGTGTATGTTCCCGGTGGTACAGCAGCTTATCCTTCGTCTGTGCTTATGGGTGTAACACCAGCAAAGGTGGCCGGCGTAGAGCGGATCGTGCTGATTTCTCCGCCTGACAAAAACGGCAAGCTCCCGGCTGGTGTACTGGTAGCCGCCAATGAAAGCGGAGTGGCTGCGATCTATAAAAGCGGCGGAGCACAGGCCATTGGGGCTCTTGCTTATGGAACAGAAACGATCCAGAACGTAGATAAAATTGTTGGACCTGGAAACCTTTATGTGGCACTCGCGAAACGTGAAGTATTTGGAACGGTCGATATTGATATGATTGCAGGTCCGAGTGAAATCGCCTTATTGGCGGACCAGACAGCCAATCCTTCCTACATTGCGGCTGACTTGCTGTCACAGGCGGAGCATGATCCGAGATCAGCGGCTGTTTTGGTAACAACATCAGAAGTCCTGGCAGAACAAGTGGCAGAAGAAGTGGACAAGCAGCTGCAGACGCTTCCACGCAGAGAGATCGCAGAAGAAGCGGTGCGGAATTATGGAGCCATCTATCTTGTGGATACCTTAAAAGAAGGCATTGATTTGATCAATGAGATTGCTCCCGAGCATTTGGAAGTAATGACGGAAAGCCCGATGGAACTGCTGGGGCAAATTAAACATGCGGGAGCAATTTTTCTTGGCCAGAACAGCTCAGAGCCTGTTGGCGATTACTTTGCCGGCAGCAACCATGTTTTGCCGACCAGTGGAACCGCACGTTTTTCATCTCCGCTCAATGTGGACGATTTTACGAAAAAATCAAGTATCATCATGTACAGTGAAACAGCCATTAAGGATAATGCTAAAAAGATAGCCGCATTTGCCCGGCTCGAAGGACTGGAAGCACACGCACGGGCAGTAGAGAAGCGATTGGGGGAAACCGAACATGAGTAACCGAACCTATTCAATAGAAAGAAATACAAAAGAAACGCAGATCGCCCTGGAGTTTTCCATTGATGGCGAAGGACAATCGGACATCGACACACCTGTTCCTTTCTTAAACCACATGCTGGACGGGTTTACCCGGCATGGCTTATTTAATCTATCGGTGAAAGCCACAGGCGATACGGAGATTGATGATCACCACACGACAGAGGATGTTGGAATCTGTCTTGGAACAGCAATCAAGGAAGCACTTGGCGATAAAAAGGGGATTAAGCGCTATGGGAACGCTTTTGTGCCGATGGATGAAACCCTTGCCCAAGTGGCCATCGACTTAAGCAACCGTCCTCATCTTGAGTTTCGCGCAGAATTTCCTTCTCAAAAGGTAGGGACATTTGATACGGAGCTTGTGCACGAGTTTTTCTGGAAGCTTGCACTGGAAGCACGAATGAATCTTCATGTGATTGTGCATTACGGAACAAACACCCATCATATGATTGAAGCCGTCTTTAAGGCCTTCGCGAAAGCGTTAGATGAAGCGACACTTATCGATCCCCGTGTGAAGGGTGTTCCTTCAACAAAGGGGATGTTATAAATGATCGGCATTATCGATTACGGGATGGGGAACCTGCACTCCGTAAGTTCCGCCCTCAAACGCCTTGATCAGCCTTACTTTCTTTCTGATCAAAAAGAAGAGCTGGCAAAAGCAGATAAGCTTCTCCTGCCGGGTGTAGGATCGTTTAAGGATGCCATGGCCATTTTAAACGGAACAGGGCTGGCAGATTTTATTAAAGAAGAAGCCGCTGCAGGAAAGCCGCTGCTCGGTATCTGCCTCGGCATGCAGCTTCTTTTTGAAGAAAGCGAGGAAAATGGCATCACCAAAGGGTTAGGTCTGCTTCCCGGAACAGTCGAACGTTTCTCAGGAAAAACGAGCAGCGGTGAGACGTACAAAGTGCCGCATATGGGCTGGAATAAGCTTGAGTACAACCGAACTTCTCCGCTGATTGAAAACCTGGATGAAGGCTATGTTTATTTTGTTCATTCCTATGCGGTCCAAACGGGTGACAGCGATTGTTTGATTGCCCAGGCGCAATACGGTGGCCAAAGCGTGCCCGCTGTAGTCGGACAGAACAATATTTTCGGTACACAATTTCATCCGGAAAAAAGTTCAGAAGTCGGCATGACGATTTTAAGCAATTTTTGCAATCTGGCAGAGGAGGCGAAGGCATGAGTGAATTTTTATTGTATCCAGCCATTGATATGCGCGGCGGGAAATGCGTAAGGCTGCTGCAGGGAGATTATAATCAGGAAACCGTTTATGGAGATTCCCCTTTTGACATGGCCAAGCAATTCGCAGAAGCAGGTGCAAAATGGATTCATATGGTTGATCTTGATGGTGCAAAGGCGGGGGAGAGGGTCAATCACCAGCATGCTGTCCGAGTCGCCAAAGAACTTCAGGTTTCTGTACAAATAGGAGGCGGAATACGCACGGAAGAGGATGTGGCCTTCTATCTGGAAGAGGGAGTGAACCGTGTGATCTTGGGAAGCGCGGCGATTTCCAATCCGGAGTTTGTACTAAAAATGCTTCGTACTTACGGAGAACGGATTGCAATTGGCATTGATGCTCGAGACGGCTATGTGGCGACTGAAGGATGGCTGAACATGTCTGAGATCAAAGCGGCTGATCTTGCTGAGCGGCTGTCGAATGAAGGAGCAGAGACGTTTATTTTTACAGATATTTCGAAGGACGGTACCCTGCAAGGGCCGAACACCGAAGCGATCGGCCAGCTAGCCGGTCTAACGGGTAAAAACGTGATCGCATCAGGAGGAATCAGCTCTCTGGCTGATCTTGAGGCGCTGAAAAAAGACCACCGCGGCATCGGCGGTGCGATTATCGGGAAAGCCCTGTACACAGGCAGATTTACACTAGAGGAAGCGCTGGAGAAGGTGAAATAAATGCTGACAAAACGAATCATTCCCTGTCTTGATGTCAAAGAAGGCAGAGTTGTAAAAGGCGTACAGTTCGTCAACCTCATTGACGCTGGTGATCCGGTCGAGCTTGCAGCTTTTTATGACCGGGAAGGCGCGGATGAGCTTGTCTTTCTTGATATTTCCGCTTCTCATGAAGGCCGGCAGACGATGATCGATGTTGTGGACCGGGTGGCGAGCCAGCTCGCCATCCCGTTTACCGTAGGTGGCGGCATCAATTCACTGGAAGACATGAAACGTGTGCTGCGAGCAGGCGCCGATAAGGTTTCTGTTAATACAGCTGCACTTTTGCGCCCTGAGCTCATTACAGAAGGCGCTGATTACTTCGGTTCCCAATGTATTGTCACAGCGATCGATGCCAAGTATGATGAATCTCTTGGTTCTTGGCGTGTCTATACTCATGGGGGCAGGAAACCGACCGAGTGGGAAGTAACGGCATGGGCGAAAGAGGCGGTCAAGCGGGGTGCAGGCGAAATTTTGCTGACGAGCATGGATCAGGACGGAGAAAAGAGCGGTTTTAATCTGGCACTGACGAAAGCAGTAAGTGAAGCAGTTACGGTTCCTCTCATCGCATCCGGCGGAGCGGGGAATGCACAGCACTTCCATGAAGCTTTTACAGAAGGAAAAGCAGATGCAGGTCTTGCTGCCAGCATCTTTCATTATAAGGAAACGTCGGTTAGAGAAGTAAAGAAAGAGCTAAAAGAAAAAGGAGTGGTGATCCGATGAATGTGTCTTCCGTAAAGTTTGATGAAAAAGGGCTGGTGCCGGCCATCGTTCAGGACGCCCGTACGAAAACGGTGCTTACCCTTGCGTATATGAATGAAGAGTCGCTGAAAAAAACACTCGAGATTGGTGAAACGGTATTCTACAGCCGTTCTCGCCAGGAGCTCTGGCACAAGGGTGAAACGTCCGGCAACACGCAAAAAGTCGTGGACATCCGCATGGACTGCGACCAGGATGCGCTCGTCGTGTTTGTCGATCCGAAGGGGCCTGCGTGCCATACCGGGGCTGAGAGTTGTTTTTCTGGGGAAGCATCCCTGCGAGGTTCGGTGCCAGTCACCGATGGATCAGCCACTGAAGGGAAAACATCCTACGGGGATGTTGTTCCGGGCAAAGCAGGAGGAAGTAAATCTCCTGAAATACTTAATGTGCTGCAGGGGCTGATTGCCGAGCGAGAGCGGCAGATGCCTGAGGGAGCATACACTACCTATCTTTTTGATAAAGGTGTGGACAAGATATTGAAAAAGGTCGGAGAAGAAGCTTCAGAGGTGATCATTGCTGCGAAAAATCGCGACAAAGAAGAACTGAAATGGGAAGCCGCCGACTTGATTTATCACCTTCTTGTCCTTTTGCAGGAACAAAAGCTTCCGTTTGCTGAAGTTTTGGGCGTATTAGAAGAGCGACATACTTCCAAGGATCGAAAATAAAGAGTAATTGTGGGGCCGCCGGGATGTTCGGCGGCCTTTTTGTGCGATGAAATGATGGAATTGAGCCAACTGGAGAATAATTAGAGTCTAACTCAAATTAATTGAGCCAAACAAGCACTTAATTGATCCAATCTAACTATTCAGACTTCTTCACCACCACAACAACCGCCTCCAAACCAAAACACCTGGAATTAACTTGAATTCTCCCGCTGAATACACTAAACTAGTTAAAAACCAAAAGAGATAAAAGTAATGAGAGGAATCAGTAGTAGTTATCTCCCTGTTTCAGAGAGCCGGTGGGTGGTGAGAACCGGTCACAGATAAGTATGAATTACCTCCTCGAACTTTCTTTGTGAACCGGTCATTCATTTCAGATCAGTAGCAGAGAACGGCCTGAACCGTTAATTCGCTTGAGTGGAAGCTTTAAGCTTCAACAAGGGTGGTACCGCGTGTAAAAACCACGTCCCTTTTTTAGGGATGTGGTTTTTTAAATTTTTAAGGAGGAATGATTAGGATGAAAGACTTGATTCAACGATTGTCAGCTGACCAAAAAAGCGAGCTGGAGCGGCAATATGCACTGTATGCCAATGGTGTACAGGAGATCATTCCTGCGGACGAGTTTAAACAGAAGATCGCGAAGTCTTTGCTTAAGAATAAGCCTTTAAAAGTAAAGCTTGGCTTGGATCCCTCTGCTCCGGACGTTCATATCGGACACACGGTCGTTCTGCAGAAGCTGAAGCAGTTTCAGCAAAACGGGCACATTATCCAGCTCATTATTGGTGATTTTACAGGCAAGATCGGGGATCCTACCGGCAAATCCGCTGTACGGAAGCAGCTTACTGATGAAGAAGTGAAACACAATGCGAAGACCTATTTTGAGCAGTTCGGCAAAGTGCTGAATATGGAAAAGGTGGAGCTTCATTATAATGCCGACTGGCTTTCTAAATTGAACTTTGAGGATGTCATCCAGTTGGCAGGCAAAATAACCGTTGCGCGGCTTCTTGAACGAAATGATTTTACAGAGCGGATCTCTACGGGCAAGCCGATCTCTCTTCATGAATTCTTTTACCCGCTCATGCAAGGCTACGATTCTGTTGTTCTGGAAAGTGATCTTGAACTCGGGGGAACCGATCAGCATTTTAACGTGCTGATGGGGAGGCACCTGCAGGAACACTATAAAAAAGAGAAGCAGGCCGTGATCCTGCTGCCTTTACTTGAAGGTCTTGACGGTGTTGAAAAGATGTCAAAATCAAAAGGCAACTACATTGGAATCAATGAAGAGCCGAATGAGATGTTCGGCAAAACGATGTCCATTCCTGATGAACTGATGCCGAAGTATATTGATTTGGCCACAGACTACACGGTGGATGAAAAGAACAAGCTGAAAGAAGATCTAAAAGAAGGCACCCTTCACCCTCGTGACGCGAAAATCCAGCTAGGCAAGACTTTTGTCCGGATGTTCCACGGAAAGGAAGCAGCAGAAAAAGCAGAACAGCATTTTCTGCGTGTTTTCCAAAAAGGAGCATTGCCTGAAGAAATCCCGGAAGTGAAGTGGAATGGCGATCGAAATGTTGCTGTCGTTGAACTTCTTGTTGACCTGCAGTTGTTAAGTTCCAAAAGTGAAGCCCGGAAAATGATTCAGAACGGCGGGGTGAAGCTTAATGGAAAAAAGGTGTCAGACGTAAAACTTGAGATTGAGATAAAAGATGATACAATCGTTCAAGTAGGAAAAAGAAAGTTTGTTAAATTAACTGTATAAATTGAGGCCACCGTTTTCCGCTTCAGGAGACGGTGGTTTTCTGTCATAAGAAGCTTCTGGACAAAAACAGCAATATTTTTTCCATTTGCTTGCTGTTTTTTAAAGATCCATAGATTAAAATGAAATCTTAATAAAACCTTTGTCGAAAGTTTCATTGACAAAGTTTAAAAAGGGTATGTAAGACGCTTTTGGTGTATGGTATACTTTTTTGGGTTGAAAACGAACGGCTAGAAATAAAGGCTATGTAATATGCTTTTTACATAGAAATTGGAGGAAAGAATGAAAAAGGAAAATCACGCGGAAAGTGACATGCGCATACTTCCTTTCATGCAGGATGGAGAATATTATTTCCACCGGGGTATTAAAGCTTACCAAAAGAAGGATTTAGATAAAGCAAGAAAATTATTTGAACGAGCTGTGTACCTGCAGCCCGAAGAACCGGCATTTTATTGCCAGCTCGCATCCACATTGGCCGAGCTGGGTGAATATGATAAATCTAACCTGTATTTAGTGCAGGTGCTTGAAACAATGGGACAGGACATTAGTGAGTGTTACTTTTTTATGGCAAACAACTATGCGCATTTGGGAATGTTTTCAGAAGCCGAAACCTATGCCTCGCTTTATATGAAAAAAGATCCTGACGGTGAATTTTTTGATGATGCACTTGAACTGATCGATTTGATCAATTTTGAGACCGGAAGTGAAGCTTTAACAGAGGAAGAGGAATTGATCATCGGCCATGAAGAGGCCCGGCACAGTATTGAAAAAGGGGACTTGAAGGAAGCAAAAAAACAGCTGGCTGAACTCATCAGCAAGCATCCTGCGTTTTGGGCTGCGTATAACAATCTTGCTCTTACTCATTTTTATTTAAATGAATTTGAGGAAGCATTGAACGTGCTCACGTCCATCCTGGATAAAAATCCGGGCAATTTGAATGCCCTCTGTAATCTTGCTATTTTTTACGAGCAATTGGGGAAAAAAGAAGAGGCTGCTGAAATGGTTGAGGGGTTGAAAAAGGTCTATCCAATTCATCCGGACCATCGCTATAAACTCGGCAGCACGTTCGGCATCTTTAATGAGCATGCCTGGGCTAACCGCTGGCTGGCATCCATCAACAAACATTACTACTACAATGATCCTTCCTATCTTCATTTACTGGCTGTTTCATTCTATGCGCTTGGCCGGACAGAGCGGGCAATGAACTGCTGGTCAAAGGCACAGGAACTTGATCCGAAAAGCCAGGTCGCTTCTTATTATCTTGAGAAAGCACAAAATGACGAGCTGACTGTCACGGGCGCTGATTATCAATACCGGGCGCCTTCGAATGTGAAACAGGAGAATACCCAAAAAAGGGATTTCATGCAGCGCTTTAATAACGTGGCACGCGGTCTGCAAAAAAGTAAATTGGTGCATTTAACCTTACTGCGTGGGAATAATAGCGAAGAAAACATTGAAACCCTACAGGAATTTTGCACAAGGGATGATGAACATACCGTCCTTAAAGAAGTAGCGGCCAGTCTTTTAGTAGAGATGAGTCCGGGTACAAAGGTTTCCATTCAAGGAGAAGATGGAGAGCAGATCATAGAGAATGTTTCTCCGACCATTGCAAGTGGGCTGAGCATCCTTTCTATCATGAAGGAATATGGAGCTTCCATTGATGACGATGTGACGTTCTTATGGCTGGAAACGATGATTCTGGCTCGTTCTGACAGCTCGCTGCTCAGAAATGATAAGGCGATTGCTGCGGCTATTGATTATGTATCCAGAAAACGAAAAGACGGAGCAACTCAGCGCCAGATCGCCGAGCTGTATGGGATAACGGTTTCCATGCTCTCCTCGCGCATTCAATTTATCAAAAGAGGTCTTGAACGGGTAGATTGAGCAAATCTATGGACGAAAAAGCCTTTGGCCGATACCATGTAACTACAATATAAAGATTTGCAGACAGATGTTCTGGGGAAGGATCAAAGGAGTGGATCATGATGAGTGAAGAAAAAATTTACGACGTTATAATCATCGGTGCAGGTCCTGCGGGCATGACTGCGGCTGTCTATACGTCCAGGGCAAACCTCAGCACATTGATGCTTGAGCGCGGAATCCCGGGTGGACAGATGGCCAATACGGAAGATGTAGAGAACTATCCAGGGTTTGAAACGATCTTGGGGCCTGAACTGTCCAATAAAATGTTTGAACATGCGAAAAAATTCGGCGCGGAGTATGCTTACGGTGATGTGAAAGAGATCATCGACGGCGAGGAATACAAAACGGTCGTATCCGGAAGGAAAGAATTTAAAGCAAGATCGATCATTATAGGAACGGGCGCAGAATATAAAAAGCTAGGAGTTCCAGGTGAAAAGGAACTTGGCGGACGCGGCGTTTCCTATTGTGCGGTATGTGACGGAGCGTTCTTTAAAAATAAAGAGCTCGTTGTTGTCGGCGGGGGAGACTCTGCGGTTGAAGAAGGTGTCTACCTTACACGTTTTGCGAGCAAAGTAACCATCGTACATCGCCGTGATAAATTGCGTGCCCAGCAGATTCTTCAGCAGCGTGCTTTTGATAATGAGAAAGTCGATTTCTTATATAACCATACCGTTAAAGAAATCCACGGTGAGAACAATAAGGTCAGCAAATTAACGCTTGTCAGCACCGAGACTGGTGAAGAGCGTGAGTTTTCTGCAGACGGCGTATTCATCTACGTTGGTATGCTTCCCTTGAATGGCGCTTTCGTCAATTTGGGGATTACAAACGAAGCGGGTTATGTTGAAACGAATGAGCTTATGGAAACAAGGATTCCCGGCATTTTTGCTGCAGGCGATGTAAGGGAAAAAACACTACGCCAAATCGTTACAGCTACGGGGGACGGAAGTATTGCCGCCCAATCGGCACAGCATTTTGTCGAGGAATTAAAAGAAAGAATGAAAGCATAAATTCGTAATTCTGTTTTAATCAGACTGTAACAGTGGTGAAATAAAAATGGGGTACTATAAATAATAAGAAATTGACCCCCTTTTTATAAATTGCAAGACTTTTGGCGCGGAAGCATTCCGCGCCCTTTTTTTGTGGAATACTAGTTCTATCCTACGTGTTCATTGTGAGGAGTGGCATTTTTTAGTATACTAAAGTTAATGTAACAGGTGATTGAGGTGAACATTGTGCAAAGAGTAACAAACTGTGTTTTAGTCAAAGAAAACGAAGTGCTTCTCTTGCAGAAACCAAGAAGAGGCTGGTGGGTTGCCCCTGGCGGCAAGATGGAGTCAGAGGAATCCATCAGGGATTCTGTCATTCGGGAATACCGTGAAGAAACAGGAGTTTATATTAAAAACCCTCAGTTGAAGGGTGTATTTAATTTTATTATCAAAGAAAAAGACAAGATTATTTCTGAATGGATGATGTTCACCTTTTTGGCAACCGAAGCTGAAGGAGAGGCACTGGAAGAGTCTGATGAAGGGATTCTAGCTTGGAAAAAGGCCTCTGAAATACGTTCATTGCCGATGGCGCCTGGAGATCATCATATTTTGGATTATGTTCTCACCGGGACGGGAATGATTTTTGGAACGTTCACGTATACACCGGATTTTGAACTGCTGTCCTATCGCCTCGATCCGGCTTGATCGGCAGTTTACACGGCGACAGGATTAAACACATACAATACATCAACGATATTTTAACGATTTTTAGAATAAGAGGGGGGAACGGTTATGGAGCAGCAGGACGTTCAAATGGTAATTATAACTGGGATGTCCGGGGCAGGAAAAACAGTAGCGATGCAGAGTTTTGAAGACCTGGGCTTCTTTTGTGTTGATAATCTTCCTCCCGCATTATTGCCAAAGTTTGTTGAGCTTATGGAGGAGTCACATGGAAAGCTGAATAAAGTGGCACTTGTCATGGACTTAAGGGGACGCGAGTTTTTTGACCAGCTGTTTTCAACGCTTGATCAGCTGCCAGTCCACTCTCACATTCAGCCACAGATTATTTACCTTGAAAGCAAAGATGCAGCGCTCGTCCGCAGATACAAAGAAACAAGACGGTCGCATCCCCTGGCGAAAAGCGGAAATCCTCTTCAGGGAATCATGCAGGAACGTGAAATGCTGGAAGAGCTAAAAGGCCGTGCACAGCAAGTGATCGATACAACGGACCTTAAACCGATTCAGCTCCGCGAAAAGATTATTGAACGATTTTCTTCGGAAAAGTCCCATCCATTTACCGTAAATGTCATGTCATTTGGTTTTAAATACGGGATGCCGATCGATGCCGATCTCGTATTTGATGTGCGATTTTTGCCGAACCCACATTACATTGACCACATGCGGCCAAGGACTGGACTAGAACCGGATATTTCAGAATATGTATTGCGGTGGCCTGAAACAAAGACTTTTCTTGAAAAGCTTATCGATCTATTAAATTTTATGATTCCACAATATAAGCGGGAAGGGAAAAGCCAGCTGATTATCGGAATTGGCTGCACAGGCGGAAAACACCGCTCGGTTGCTCTGGCAGAGTACATTAAGAATGCTTTGTCCAAAGAGTTTGTTACATTGAGCAGCCATCGTGACATGGGAAAGGATAAGTCTTAAATGAAACCTATATCTAAAATAGTCGTTCTGGGAGGAGGCACCGGGCTTTCCGTTCTTCTCAGAGGCTTAAAGAGCTTTCCCGTAGACATTACGGCGATCGTTACCGTTGCTGATGATGGAGGCAGCTCTGGCCGACTCCGAAAAGATTACGATATGCCTCCACCGGGAGACGTGCGCAACGTCCTTGCTGCACTCTCTGAGGTTGAACCTCTAGTGGAACGGCTTTTTCAGCATCGTTTTACGACAGGTGACGGCATTACCGGCCATTCCCTGGGGAATTTACTGCTGGCTGCCATGCATGACATCACCGGGGATTTTGTCATGGGGATCAGGGAACTGAGCAAGGTGCTGAATGTCCGAGGGCAAGTGCTGCCGGCGGCTAATAAAAGCGTCATCTTAAACGCAGAATATGAAGATGGTTCATTTATTACCGGGGAGTCCAAAATTCCTCTCCGCAATAAACGAATTAAGCGTGTGTTTCTTACGCCAGACCATATCGAACCATTAGAGGCCAGCGTAAACGCGATCAATGAGGCTGACTTGATTGTTGTGGGACCCGGAAGCCTCTATACGAGCATCCTGCCCAATTTATTGGTTGGCGGTATTCGGGATGCCGTTCTCAAGTCAACGGTGCCTAGAGTTTATGTTTGTAACGCCATGACTCAAAAAGGGGAAACGAACCACTTTTCAGCAAGTGACCATGTCCAGGCACTGATTGATCACGTCGGCGAAAAAATTGTTGATGTCGTGATCGTTAACAATGAAATTATTCCTGAAGAATTTTTGGAACTCTATCGCGAAGAGGGAGCCGAACAGGTTACCTGCGATATGGATCGTTTAAATTCTTTTGGTTTTAAGATCATTAGTGATAATATAATTCAATATGGCACTTTAGTGCGCCATGATGCGAAACGTGTATCTGAACTGCTTCTTTCATTACTGGGATAAAGGAGTAGTTTTTTCAGAAATTGAAGGCTGAATAACAGCTATCTAACCCTCACGTTACCGTAGTGGATAGAAGAGGGGTGAAAAAGATGTCTTTTGCGGCAGAAACAAAAAAAGAACTGACCCAACTGGAGATGAAAGATTGCTGTGCAAAGGCGGAATTGGCAGCGCTGATCCGAATGAATGGTTCTATCTCTTTTTCGAACCGCCAGATCGTTCTGGATATTCCAACTGAGAATGCCGCCATTGCCCGCCTTATCTATACATTGATCAAGAGAGTGTATTCCTTTCATGTGGAACTCCTGGTCCGTAAAAAAATGAGGCTGAAGAAAAACAACGTGTACATCGTCAGGCTCACTCAGGAAGCAAGAGCTCTTCTAGAGGATTTAAATATCATAGATGAAACCTTCACGTTCAACAGGGGGATCGCAGAAAACATTCAAAAGAATTCCTGCTGCCGCCGATCATACATGAGAGGTGCTTTTCTTGCCGGAGGATCTATCAATCATCCGGAAACGAGTTACCATCTTGAGATTTTTTCAATGTATGAGGAACATACAGCAGCCCTGTGCGAGCTGATGAACACCTTTGATCTAAAGGCAAAAATGCTTGAACGCAAAAAAGGATACATTATTTATTTGAAAGACGGGGAAAAGATATCTGAGTTCCTTACTTTAGTTGGAGCGCACAACGCTATGCTCTATTTTGAGGACGTCAGGATCTTGAAGGATATGAGAAACTCCGTCAACCGCCTCGTAAACTGCGAAACCGCCAATTTGAACAAAACAGTGGGTGCAGCAATGAGGCAGGTCGAGAATATCAAATTTATTGAAAACCAGGTTGGTCTCGAAGTTCTTCCTGACAAACTCCGCGAGATCGCTGAACTCCGCGTCGCCCATCAGGAAATTACCCTGAAAGAGCTAGGTGAGATGGTTTCTTCAGGCGCAGTAAGCAAATCGGGCGTCAACCACAGGCTTCGGAAAATTGATGAAATCGCTGACAAAATTCGGTTAGGACAACCCATTTCGAAATAAAAACAAAACTACACACTAATCTTTAAAAGGAGGAACAGCAATGATCGAGAAGAAGGTAACTGTTCAATTGAAAACCGGATTGCAAGCCCGTCCGGCTGCCTTATTTGTGCAGGAAGCGAACCGTTACAACTCTGAAGTATTTGTAGAAAAAGACGGAAAAAGAGTCAATGCAAAAAGTATTATGGGAATCATGAGCCTGGCCATCGGATCTGGCGTCGATATTACCATTTCTGTTAGCGGACATGATGAAGAAGAAGCGATCAAGGGGCTTGAAGCCTTCATTACGGAGCAGAACTAGGTTTTATTGAAGAAAATAGAAGAAGTAAAAGGGCAAAAGCGGATTCGATATGATCCTATCATCATCGAAGAGCTTTTGCCCTGTTTTTTGTGTTGTTATGGGGCGTTTTGCCGCATGTAGGGTTCGCAGATTGCCGGTTACTGGCCAAACACATATTATGTAAACTGTCTTCCATTGCTTGAAAGCCCGGATACCGAAGAAGCTTTACCGTTTTGTCCGGGCAAACATCGCCAATATTAAAATTACGATGACGATGACTCCGATGGAAACGAGGACATTGTATAGATTCATGATCATCTCCCCAAAATAAAAGCCGCTCGTAAAAAGATGAGCGGCTTTCTTGTTTTCATTTCATTAAATGTTTTTAGGATCTTCTACGGAAGAGATGACACGGTCAACAAGTCCGTATTTTACAGCATCCTCAGCTAGCATGAAGTTGTCACGGTCTGTATCGCGCTCGATTACTTCAAGAGGCTGGCCTGTTTTTTCAGAAAGAATTTTGTTAAGCTGTTCGCGCATTTGGATGATACGGCGAGCATGAATTTCAATGTCTGTTGCCTGTCCGCGTGTTCCGCCTAGAGGCTGGTGAATCATAACCTCAGAGTTTGGAAGTACATAGCGTTTTCCTTTTTCACCGGCTGCAAGCAAGAATGCTCCCATGGAAGCCGCCATACCGATGCAGATCGTGGAAACGTTAGGCTTGATGAAGTTCATCGTATCATAAATCGCCATACCTGCTGTGATGGATCCGCCAGGACTGTTTATGTAAAGGGAGATATCCTTTTCAGGGTCCTCGGCAGCAAGAAAGAGCAGCTGAGCTACGATAGAGTTGGATACATTGTCATCAATGCCGCTTCCAAGCATGATAATACGGTCTTTTAACAGACGGGAGTAAATATCATATGCACGTTCGCCACGGTTCGTTTGTTCAATAACTGTAGGAATTAAATTCATGAATAATCCTCCTTTTATGGTGTGTTTTCATGTGTTACTGACATCATACAAAAAAGGTCAAAAAAGGTCAAACGAAAAGCTTCTTTGTTAATAATTCTATGTAGAGGCTTCACAATCCTTTATTTAACAATATGTTTAGACTATCATCATCATTCCCGCGACACCAGGTTTTAAACGTATGGCACGTCAAAAGTTTTATAGTTAAAGAGGATCAGCTATTCTTTACATTTGTATAAGCTGTTTCGAGATTTCGGATCCGGCGGACGATTTCTGCGTTTTTGTTGAGATGGTCATTGATGAGGGTTCCGACAATGGATCGGTAATAGGCATTCATTGCGTGCGATTTCGTAAACACGTCTTTGTTCCGTTCGATGTATTGTTTGAAATTTTCTTCAAAAAAAGCCACTGAAAATTGTTCAGCCATGGTTGCAGCACTCCTTCGTTTCAACTGTTTATATAGTATCAGATTCCGGTGCCAGGCACCAAAACAGAAAATTATATTCTTGGTGCCAGGCACCAAGAATAAATTAAGCGCCTTGTTTTGACAATTGGAAATTACCATGATATAGTGGTGCTGACCATATACGTGTTATTATGACTGGATGTAAACAATATGTGTTTTCTTTTAGTTTTTGTAGCATTGTCACATGGTTCCAATTTTTAAAGCGCTTTAACGCGCCGACAGGAGGATATACCCATGCAAAACGGGAAAGTAAAATGGTTCAACGCAGAAAAAGGATTCGGTTTCATCGAAGTTGAAGGTGGAGACGATGTATTCGTACACTTTTCTGCTATCCAATCTGAAGGTTTCAAATCTTTAGACGAAGGTCAAGAAGTATCTTTTGAAATCGTTGATGGTGCTCGCGGACCTCAAGCTGCTAACGTTACTAAACTTTAATAGCGTGATAAAAGGGCCAGTAATGGTCCTTTTTTTTGTGCCCAAAAATCGCAAACTCCAGCAGTGTTAACCTGATGGAAGGAACTTCAAATCTTTTTCAGTGTTGCCTGCTGACATTCTATAGTATCATAGTAACAGGAGGGATTTATAATGGAGCTGGGATTATTTCAACAACAAAATTTAAGTCTTGTCATGACTGCAGAGCTTCGCCAGGCCATTGCCATCCTGCAATATCCTTGCTATGAACTTTCTCAATTTTTACAAGAACAAGCGGTAGAAAATCCCCTCATTGAGTTGGCGGATTCGCCAGTCTTTTTTAATACCGATAAAAAGAAAGCGCTTCAAAAAAGTAAAACAACGCAAGATGCGGATGTGATCGGGATGATGCAGCCTGCTGAAGAAACCATGCACGACCGCCTGCTTCATCAAGCGTTAGCCATACCTGCATCAGATGAGATTGCAGCTGTTGTCCGCTATCTCATCTTAAATATAGACCAGGCCGGATACCTGGATATAACGGAAGATGAGATTAAACAGCGTTTCGGAATCAGCACCGAAAGATATGAAGAAGCCATAGATTGGCTTCATCAGCTGGAGCCGGCAGGCATTGGAGCCCGTAACCTTAGGGAATGTCTTCTACTGCAATTGAAATCGCTTGGCATGGAGGATGATCTGTCCTACCTTATCGCTGATACTCACCTTGATCAGCTCGCAGACCGAAAAATTAAGCAGATTGCTGCTGCTCTTGGAACGGATGTACAGGCTGTAGAACAGGCTGCCGACTTTATTCTGACTCTTGATCCGAAGCCGGGGCAAAAACTGTCCAGCCACAGTGAACTGGGATACTTGTATCCAGACCTTTCCGTCTTTGAAGATAATGGAACGTACAAACTCGCCATCAACGATCATTTCACGCCCAAAGTGCAGCTGAATGAAAGCTATGCTCATTTATTAAAATCAAAGGCCAGCGGTGCTGCACAGTACTTGCAGGAACATTATCAAAAGCTTCAATGGCTGCAGAAGAGCCTTGAACAAAGAAAGAACACGCTCATCATGATCGCCAAAGAGATCGTCTCAGTTCAGCAGAACTTTTTAAAAAGGGGCCCTGAACATCTCATTCCGATTACCTTAAGGGAAGTAGCTGAACGGATCGGCATGCACGAATCAACAGTCAGCCGGGCGGTTAAAAACAAGGTCATTCAAACACCGAAAGGCGCATTCGAACTGAAATATTTTTTTACAGCAAAAATCGAAACGGTAAACGGAGAGAACGCTTCTGCACAAACCGCCAAGCTTGCCATAAGAAAAGTAATTGAAGCAGAAGATAAAGCAAAGCCGCTGTCTGATCAGGCGATTGCCGAAATGCTTGCCAGCGAAAAGGGCTTGAGCATCTCAAGGCGTACGGTCGCCAAGTACAGAGAGGAGCTGAACATCGCTTCCTCTTCCAAGCGGAAAAGATATTCCTGACATCCGAGAGTAGAAGCGATGCTTCACTATTGCCCTTCAACACAAAAAGCGTGTTGCGGGGCAATAGTTCCAGCGCTTGTCGGACCTAAACTGGGCGCCTGCGCTTTTCTTATTAAGCCAAGCCAGGTGCTTTGTTTTTAATTTATAATGATAACAGGAGTACGAATAAAAAAAGATGAAAAGGGAATGTTGAGTATGAGTCCACTTTCGATCACATTTTATACAAAACACCATTGTCCGCTCTGCGATAAAGCGCATACTATATTAGAGGAACTTCAAGAGGAAATTCCGATGGAGATCCAAAAAGTTGATATTTACCGATCAGATGAACTCATCGAAAAATATGGGATGATGATCCCGGTGATTACGGTAGCGGATGAAGAGATTCAGTACGGGCAGATTCATAAGGAATCATTAAGAAAGCGTTTACTTACAATTGATAAGTAATTTTTGTTGAAATGTTGTCACATGTTTTGTTAGAATGAAGGAGACTTAAACATAGTCATTTTTTTATAGCATCATTGGGACGTAAAATGGCTAACCGGGACGATAAATGTCCCTAGAAGTATTGGGCTCCTCTTATGTTCTGCCGTACAAAAAGACAAGGGGAATGCATGATGAACGATTTGATAGAAATACAGAAGAAGCTTTTGCCTGATCTTCTGGAGGTTATGAGAAAACGATACAGCATACTTAAAATTGTTCGCTTTCATGAACCCATCGGCAGACGAAGCCTTGCCATCAACCTCAATATGACGGAAAGGGTTCTCCGTGCGGAGGTCAGCTTTTTGAAAGACCAGGGGCTGCTTTCCATCCTGCCGGGCGGTATGTCGCTTACTCCTGATGGATTAGATGTTCTTGAACGGCTGGAAGTTCTAATGAATGAACTCGCCGGACTTCGCGTTTTAGAAATGAAGTTAAGGGAAAACTTAAACCTGTCTGAAGTGATTATCGTTCCTGGCGACAGTGATGAAGATCCTTGGATTAAAAGTGAAATGGGCAAGGCGGCAGTAATGAGGCTGAAACAGGAGTTAACAGGCAATAATGTCATTGCAGTGACCGGCGGCACAACCATCGCTGCTGTTGCTGAAATGATGACTCCTGGAAACAAGGACCAAGACCTTCTGTTTGTCCCAGCCAGAGGCGGTCTAGGCGAAAAGGTAGAAAATCAGGCAAACACCATCTGTTCAACGATGGCTGTAAAAGCACGAGGTGAGTACCGTCTGCTTCATTTACCGGATCAACTTAGTAAGGAAACTTACCTTTCACTGATTGAGGAACCCGGGGTAAAAGAAGTCATGGAGCTGATCCGTTCAGCAAGTATAGTCATCCATGGAATTGGCGATGCTAAAACAATGGCCAACAGAAGGAATTCTTCTTCTGCTGTGCTGGAAAAACTCGAACACGAAAAAGCGGTAGCGGAAGCTTTCGGCTATTACTTCGACCATCATGGAGAAGTAGTGCATCGTGTTCGAACGATCGGTCTTCAATTGAATGACCTGAAAAATAGTGATTTCATCATGGCTGTTGCAGGTGGTGCTTCGAAAGCAGAAGCGATCGCGGCATTCATGAAGCATGGCCCCAAGAAGGTGCTGATCACCGATGAAGGGGCAGCAAACAAACTTCTTGCAAGCTTGTGAAAGACTATGTAACTTATTGTGTGACTAAAGGGTTTTCCCTTTAACTATATTTTTCTTTCTAATTATAAGGAGGTCATTTTAAATGGCAACTAAAGTTGGTATTAATGGATTCGGTCGTATTGGCCGTAACGTATTTCGTGCAGCGCTAAACAACCCTAACGTAGAAGTGGTGGCTGTTAATGATTTAACAGACGCAAACATGCTTGCTTTCCTATTGAAGCATGACACTGTACACGGAAAGCTTGATGCGACTGTTGAAGTCGGCGAAAATGCGCTGATCGTAAACGGCAAAGAAATCAAAGTATTGGCTGAGCGTGACCCTGCTCAATTAGGATGGGGAGACCTTGGTGTAGAAGTAGTTGTTGAATCTACTGGACGTTTCACAAAACGTGCTGACGCTGCTAAACACTTAGAAGCTGGCGCTAAAAAAGTTATCATCTCTGCTCCTGCAAGTGACGAAGATATCACTGTAGTAATGGGTGTTAACGAAGACAAATACGATGCTGGAAGCCACGATGTAATTTCTAACGCTTCTTGTACAACAAACTGCCTAGCTCCTTTCGCTAAAGTACTAAACGAAAAATTCGGTATCAAACGCGGTATGATGACAACTGTTCACTCATACACAAATGATCAGCAAATCCTTGATCTTCCGCATAAAGACTACCGTCGTGCACGTGCTGCTGCAGAAAACATCATTCCTACAACAACTGGTGCTGCAAAAGCTGTTTCTCTAGTACTTCCTGAACTAAAAGGAAAACTAAACGGTATGGCAATGCGTGTTCCAACTCCAAACGTATCATTAGTAGACCTTGTTGCTGAACTCGACAAAGAAGTTTCTGCAGAAGAAATCAATGCAGCATTGAAAGAAGCAGCTGAAGGCCCACTAAAAGGCATTCTTGGCTACAGCGATGAGCCGCTTGTTTCTACTGACTATAACGGCAACACTAACTCTTCTACAGTTGACGGTCTTTCTACAATGGTTATGGAAGGCAACATGGTTAAAGTGATCTCTTGGTACGACAACGAAACTGGATACTCCAGCCGTGTTGTAGACCTTATTGACTTTATTGCTAAAAAAGGACTTTAATAATAGAGAGATTTAAAGTAGAGGGGAAGGGTTGAAAGATGCCCTTACCCTCTTTCCCTTGTAAGGAACTCTTAGCAGTTTCATGTTGCTAAAAGCTTTTCTTTTAAACTTAAGATTTACGGAAGCCGGGCGCAGTACCTGAACTTCCCGTTTTCACCTGCGCATTTTAGGTTAAACTAGGGTGTGTAAAAGGGATTCTCTTCTTCTCTAATTTAAGACTGTCAGGAGGTTATACTTATGAACAAGAAAACAGTTCGTGACATCGATGTTAATGGAAAAGTGGTCTTCTGCCGCGTTGACTTTAACGTTCCGATGGAAAATGGGAAAATTACCGACGATACTCGAATCCGTGCGGCACTCCCAACGATTCAATACTTAACAGAGCAAGGTGCCAAAGTTTTATTGGCGAGCCATCTCGGACGCCCGAAAGGCCAAGTGGCTGAAGAGCTTCGCTTGACCCCAGTGGCACAGCGCTTAAGCGATCTCCTTGGCAAAGAAGTTGTAAAAACGGACGAAGCATACGGCGAAGAAGTGAAGAGTGCGCTGTCAAGCCTTGACAGCGGAGGCGTCATTCTTCTTGAGAACGTCCGCTTTTATCCTGGAGAAGAAAAAAATGATCCTGAATTAGCACAGAAATTTGCTGAACTCGCTGACGTGTATGTGAACGATGCATTCGGTGCAGCCCACCGTGCGCACGCATCTACTGAAGGCGTTGCAAAACACCTTCCAGCTGTTGCAGGATTCCTGATGGAAAAAGAACTTGATGTGCTTGGAAAGGCTCTATCCAATCCTGACCGTCCTTTCACTGCTATCATTGGCGGTGCCAAAGTTAAAGACAAAATCGACGTGATCAATAATCTGCTAGATAAAGTGGACAACCTGATCATCGGCGGAGGGCTTGGCTACACGTTCATCAAAGCTTTAGGCCACGATGTAGGTAAATCTTTATTGGAAGAAGATAAGATTGAAACAGCTAAAGGCTTCATGGAAAAAGCGAAGGAAAAGGGAGTTAACTTCCTCATTCCTGAAGATATTCTTGTTGCCGATGACTTCTCAAACGATGCAAACACGAAGGTTGTGGGCATCGATGCCATCCCGTCTGATTGGGAAGGGCTTGATATCGGTTCTAAAACGATTGAAAAGTACCGAAATACCATTCAGAATTCGAAACTTGTAATATGGAACGGACCGATGGGTGTTTTCGAAATGGAAGCATTCTCTAAAGGAACCCGTTCTGTTGCAGAAGCACTTGCTGAAGCCAAAGACACATACAGTGTAATCGGCGGCGGTGACTCAGCAGCTGCAGTTGAGAAATTTGGCTATGCAGACAAAATGAGCCACATCTCAACAGGCGGCGGTGCTTCACTTGAATTCATGGAAGGCAAAGAGCTTCCTGGCGTTACAGCATTAAACGACAAGTAAAACTCGTTTGAAAAGAAATCGACGAAGAGCAGTACAGCTTTCCGTGAAGTCCCCTGAACTTTATGGGGATGCTGTATGTTCTTAGGAAGGTGAAAAACATGCGAAAACCAATTATTGCAGGAAACTGGAAAATGAATAAAACCCTTTCTGAAGCAAAATCTTTTGTTGAAGAAGTGAAAGGATTGATCCCTTCTTCAGATACAGTAGATTCTGTTGTTTGTGCACCAGCTTTATTCTTGGACGCACTCGTAAACGCATCTAAGGGAACAGACCTCGGTATAGGGGCACAGAACATGCATTTTGAGGATAATGGAGCTTTCACAGGTGAAATCAGCCCTGTTATGCTGAAGGCCCTTGGTGTTGGCTATGTTGTTCTTGGACACTCCGAGCGCCGCGAGTACTTTGGTGAAACAGATGAGCTCGTTAACCAAAAAACGCATGCTGCTTTTAACCACGGATTAACTCCAATCGTTTGTGTCGGTGAAACACTTGAACAGCGTGAAGCAGATCAAACAAAAGACGTTGTAAAAACACAAACGGAAAAAGGACTTCAAGGTCTTTCCGAAGAACAAGTTAAACGTACTGTTGTTGCCTATGAGCCAGTTTGGGCGATTGGTACGGGAAAAACAGCTTCCTCTGAAGATGCCAACGAAGTCTGCGGATACATTCGCAGCGTGATCGCTGAACAATTCTCACAAGAAGCAGCAGACCAAGTTCGCATTCAATACGGCGGAAGCGTGAAGCCAGGCAACATCAAAGAACTAATGGGCATGTCTGATATCGACGGTGCTCTCGTTGGAGGAGCAAGCCTTGAGCCACAATCGTTCCTTCAGCTTTTGGAAGGTGTAAACAATGCCTAAGAAACCTGTCGCACTGATTATTCTTGATGGTTTTGCATGCCGCAGCGAAGAAAAAGGAAATGCTGTAGCCCATGCGAAAAAACCAAACTTTGACCGATATTGGGAAACATATCCTCACAACCATTTAACGGCATGCGGAGAAGCTGTAGGGCTTCCTCCAGGCCAGATGGGGAACTCTGAAGTCGGACATTTGAATATTGGTGCTGGCCGTATTGTTTACCAAAGCCTTACCCGTGTGAATCTTTCGATCAAGGAAGGGGATTTCTATGAAAACCCAACCTTTATTGAAGCAATGGATGAAGTGAAGAAGAAGGGGACAAACCTTCACATTTTCGGACTTCTTTCTGACGGCGGGATCCACAGCCACATCGACCATATCTTTGCATTGCTTGAAACGGCTAAAAAGCAAGGAGTAGAAAATGTTTACCTGCACGGCTTCTTGGACGGCAGGGACGTTCCTCCGCAATCGGCAAAAGGCTATATCGAGCAAACATTGAAAAAGATGGACGAGCTGGGCTTAGGCCAAATCGCGACATTATCCGGACGCTATTACTCTATGGACCGTGACAAACGCTGGGATCGTGTGGAGAAATCCTACCGTGCCATGGTTTATGGTGAAGGTCCGGATTACACTGATCCGATCGAAGTGGTGGAAGACTCTTACAAAAATGAAATCTATGATGAATTCGTGCTTCCTTCTGTACTGAAGAAAGAAGACGGTTCTCCGGTTGCTACCATCCAAGACGGAGATGCCATCATTTTCTGCAACTTCCGTCCAGACCGAGCCATTCAGATTTCACAGGTTTTCACGAATGAAGATTTCCGCGGTTTTGACCGGGGAGATCATTTTCCGAAAGACATTCACTTTGTGTGCTTAACGAACTTCAGTGAAACCGTCAAAGGTGACGTAGCGTTCAAACCTACGAACTTGGACAACACGCTGGGAGAAGTTCTTTCTCAACAAAATTATAAACAGCTGCGTATTGCAGAAACTGAAAAATACCCGCATGTTACCTTCTTCTTCAGCGGCGGACGCGAAGCTGAGTTTGAAGGTGAAACGCGGATTTTGATTGATTCGCCGAAAGTGGCGACCTATGATTTAAAACCTGAAATGAGTGCTTATGAAGTGACGGACGCTCTTGTAAAAGAGATCGAAGCCGAAAACCATGATGCGATTATTTTGAACTTTGCCAATCCGGATATGGTCGGGCATTCAGGCAAGCTTGAACCAACCGTTAAAGCGATTGAAGCAGTAGATGAGTGCCTAGGGAAAGTCGTGGATGCGATCCTTGCAAAAGACGGCTATGCTATCATTACGGCTGACCACGGAAACGCAGACGAAGTGATAACGATGGAAGGCAAACCAATGACTGCTCATACGACTAATCCGGTGCCGGTCATCGTTACGAAAAAAGATATCCAACTTCGCGACGGCGGCAAACTTGCCGACCTCGCACCAACGTTCCTGACACTTCTCGGCGGCCAACAGCCTAAAGAGATGACTGGGGAAACGTTAATCAAAGGCTAATTTTTGAAATCAGGAAAAGGCTGATCGAAAGAGGGCCCCTGCAGAACAGCCTTGTTCCTCACCATAAAATCTTGTTTGATAAGGAGAGAAAATTCATGTCAGCAATTATTGAAGTATATGCTCGTGAAGTATTGGACTCCCGCGGGAATCCAACAGTAGAAGTAGAAGTTTACACAGAGTCCGGTGCATTCGGCCGTGCGATCGTGCCTAGCGGTGCATCCACTGGTGAATACGAAGCAGTTGAGCTTCGTGACGGTGACAAAGGCCGTTACCTGGGAAAAGGTGTACAAACAGCAGTAGAGAACGTAAACACACTAATCGCTCCAGAATTGATCGGATATGATGTATTGGATCAAGTCGGCATCGACAAAACGTTGATCGATCTTGACGGAACAGAAAACAAAGGAAAATTCGGAGCAAACGCTATTCTTGGTGTTTCCATGGCTGTAGCACGTGCTGCTGCTGATCTACTTGGTCTTCCTTTGTACATGTACCTTGGAGGATTCAACGCAAAAACTCTTCCAGTTCCAATGATGAATATCCTAAACGGCGGAGAGCATGCTGATAACAATGTTGACATTCAAGAATTCATGGTTATGCCAGTCGGCGCACCAACATTCTCTGAAGCACTTCGTATGGGAGCTGAAATCTTCCACAGCCTTAAATCTGTGTTAAAGGAAAAAGGATTAAACACAGCTGTAGGAGACGAAGGCGGATTCGCACCAAACCTTTCTTCTAACGAAGAAGCGCTTCAAACGATCATGGAAGCGATCGAAAAAGCTGGCTACAAACCAGGTGAAGAAGTTCGTCTTGCAATGGATGTTGCCTCTTCTGAGCTCTTCAACAAAGAAGACGGAAAATACCATCTTTCTGGTGAGGGTGTTGTTAAAACATCTGAAGAAATGGTTGCTTTCTACGAAGATCTTGTTTCTAAATACCCAATCATCTCCATTGAAGATGGCTTAGATGAAAACGACTGGGAAGGCCACAAGCTATTGACTGACCGTCTTGGCGACAAAATCCAGCTTGTAGGAGACGATCTTTTCGTAACGAACACAAACAAACTTGCTCAAGGCATCGAGCAAGGTGTGGGTAACTCCATCCTTATCAAAGTTAACCAAATCGGTACGCTGACTGAAACATTCGACGCGATCGAAATGGCGAAACGCGCAGGCTATACTGCAGTAATTTCTCACCGTTCTGGTGAAAGCGAAGACAGCACAATCGCTGACATCGCTGTTGCGACTAACGCTGGACAAATCAAAACAGGTGCTCCTTCCCGTACTGACCGTGTAGCGAAGTACAACCAATTGCTTCGTATCGAAGACGAATTGGCAAGCATCAGCCGCTACCCTGGATTGAGCGCATTCTACAATCTTCAAAAATAAGCTATTTTACGTAAACCGCTTGAGACCTGATCAGTCTCAAGCGGTTTTTTGTTGATTGGCGCGTATTTTAGGGAGATCCGCATGTATTTCAGGAAGATTGGCATGTATTTTTGAGAGATCGGCATGTAAATCCTCAAGAATGGACCGTATTTACAAAACACAAATTTGATGAGACAGCAGAAGAGGAGAAACAGCGATTTTTAGCGAAATAAACTGGAAAAAACATATGAAGGATGTGATCCCTAAATTGTGAATGAACAAAAACTGCCCATATATATTCGGAAATTAGAGGCTTTATTACGAAGGCTTCCGATAAATCACCAAAAACGCACGAAAATTGAACAGAGTTATGCCAGACAAATGGCAGGATACAAGGGTGAAAAGGCAATCGCATATTACCTTGAACGACTTCCCAAAAAGGAGTATACAATTTTTCATGGGCTGCGGCTTCTAGAGGGATCCTATTACTTTCAAATGGATTACCTAATCCTATCTTCGTTCTTCTTTTTAATCTTAGAAGTGAAAAACTTATCCGGCATTCTTACCTTTGATACAAATTACCGACAATTAATCCGTGTAAATAATGAAAAAGAAGAAGCTTTTCCTGATCCGCTTTTGCAGGTAGAGCGTCAGCAGAACCAGCTAACATCTTGGTTAGCTGTAAGAAAACTACCTCCCATTCCCATCGAGTCCCTTATAGTCGTAAGCAGTCCTTATACCCTCATTAAAAATCCTCTTACCCCTGATTTGTCCCGCAATATTATCCATGGCGCCAACCTCCCATCGGTAATCAGCAGCTTACAAGCCCGTTACACAACTCAAATTATGACAAATAAAGAGGTCAATAGAGCCGCAAAGCAATTCAACAAAAAACATATTCCCTTCAATCCTGACATACTATCAAAGTTTCAAATACAGCCTAATGAGCTCTTAACGGGCGTTCATTGTCCAGTTTGTTCTTCTATAGGTATGAAAAAGCTGTATACGAACTGGATTTGCTCTTTGTGTGATCATTCCTCCAAGATCGCTCATCTCCATTCATTAGATGACTATAAGCTTCTAGTAAGCTCTACAATTACAAATCGAGACCTCAGGGGATTTTTAGGATTGACTTCTCCCTCTATTTCAGCGAAAATCCTCAAATCTCTAAACCTCCCTCACACGGGAACCTATAAAGACAGGAGATATCATCTTTAAATTTGAGGAGCTGCATATTATGATAAAATAAATCATTTCATACTCGGTACAAACGGGGAGGCTTGGAACATGCCGAAAATGAAGCTTGAATTTGAAAGACTGAAGATCAGGGAAATTACGGTGAGTGATGCCTCTGTCATCGCACAATGGAAAAGCGGCCCTCTCTTTCGGAAAATGTCTACTGGTTCTATGACCATAATTAATGAAGGCAATCAAAGGCAGGATATTGAGAAAAGCTTAAGCCAGCTGAACGAATCTTACTTGATGATCATCGAAAAGAGGAGCTCGCAGCCTGTTGGGTACGTCCGTTTCAACTGGATGGGAAGCTCGCAGCGTTATGGCTGGCTTCGGTTCGGACTCGGTGCCGAACAAGGAAAAGGATACATGGGGGAAGCACTTGCAGGCATCTTTCAGCACCTGTTTCAGCATGAGACCTACAGGATTGATGCTGAGGTCTACGAATATAACACAAAAAGCCTGAAGCTCCTGAAATCCCTGGGGTTTCAAAAGGAAGGCGTCAGAAGGCAAGCCTACTTTGACAAAGATCAGTATTTTGATATACATGTTATGGGCCTGCTCAAGAGCGACTGGCTGGAAGTCAGCCCGAAGTCCCGGGCATCATTGAACATAAATTAAACTTTTCATTTTGCCGGTAAGAGGTATAATGGATATAGCTGAATATGCGGTTAAGGTCCGTTTTATTTCAAATAAAACGTTAAAAGGGAAGCTGGTTCAAGTCCAGCACGGTCCCGCCACTGTAATCGGGAAATCTTCTTATGTTTCCACTGTTCTGTCAAAGGATGGGAAGGAAAAGAAGATTGTTGATCGAGAGTCAGGAGACCTGCCTTAATTGCCTGTGCGAACCTTCGAGGAAAAGGTGAAGCAATTGTAATCATTTATTGATTAACTGTTGATTCGCTCTCCGAAGGGAGGGCTTTTTTTGTTTTGCACAATCCCAGCTAAATGATACATACAGGAGCGTGAAGGAATTGAAGAAGTTTACACAAATTGCGATGATGCTGATACTCGTAATCGCCATCATTGCCGGTTGTTCGGCTGGAAATCAGTCAACAGACAAAAAGGAAAACGGTGCCAATCAGGTAAAGAGTGAATTTCCCGTAACGATAAAAGATGCGGCGAACGAGAATGTAAAAATTGATAAGAAACCCAAAAAAATCGTCTCGCTCATACCGAGTAATACAGAGGTCGCATTTGCACTTGGCTTGGATAAAGAAATTGTCGGCGTTTCTGACTTTGACAACTATCCAGAAGCAGCTGTGAAAAAGCCTAAAATCGGCGGATTGGATTTTAACGTGGAAAAGATTGTTGGCTTAAAGCCTGATCTCGTCCTTGCTCATGCCTCCAGTGCGCATACTTCCAAGCAGGGAATTGATCAGCTTAAGAATGCCGGCATCAAAGTAGTTGTGATCAATGATGCGCAGAACTTTACGGATACATACAAGTCCATCGACATGATCGCTAAAGCAACGGGCACTCAAAAACAAGGTGACAAGATTGTAAAATCCATGAAGGATGATCTGTCAGCGATCAAGGAAAAAGCAAAACAAGTAAAGAAAGAAAAAAAAGTTTGGGTTGAGGTTGCTCCAGCTCCGGAGATTTTTACTGCCGGCAAGGGTACATTCATTGATGAAATGCTGAACGCCATTCATGCCAAAAATGCGGCAGGGGAATTGAAGGGATGGGCGAAGGTATCTGAAGAGCAGCCTGTCAAATACAAACCGGACGCGATCGTCACAACGTACGGCTATTACTCCAAAAAGCCGGTGGAACAGATTATGGCCCGTAAAGCCTGGAAGGACGTTCCTGCGGTAAAAAACAAAGAAATTTATGATGTGCACTCTGATAAGGTGACACGTCCGGGACCGCGATTGATTGAAGGAGTGGAGGAGCTTGCAAAAGCCATCTATCCGGAAGTATACAAAAAGTAAAATCATCGTTTCATATACAGCAGTGTTTCTGCTGTTGGGCTTAGCTGTTGCCTTGGGGATATCGGTAGGTTCTATACCTATCCCCCTTTTTCATGTGGTGCAGATTTTAGGAGCGAAGCTTTTCCACTATCCCGTACCAGCATCCATTGATTCTTCGATTGTTAATATCGTCATGGAGATCCGCTTTCCGCGAGTCGTGCTCGCTATGCTTGTCGGCTGCTCATTGGCGCTGGCGGGAACGGCATTTCAGGGGCTGCTGAAAAATCCTCTGGCCGATCCTTATACGCTGGGTGTTTCATCCGGTTCTGCTTTGGGCGCTGTGGCTGTGCTGTTCTTTGGCATTCAGCTGCCTATACTGGGAAGTTTTACACTTCCGGTGGTGAGCATCATTACCGGCTTTCTTACCCTTGTTGGGGTTATATATTTTGCTCGCCTTGTGCAGCGCAGCCTGTCTGTTGAGACGATTATTTTGGCAGGGATTTTAAGCAGCTCATTTATAGGTGCTGTAACGTCTCTTTTAATCGCTCTGACCGGTGATGAATTAAGGCAGATCATCGGCTGGCTGCTCGGCAGCGTATCCATGAGAGGATGGCCGTATGTTCAGCTCATCGCTCCGTTTTTGGCCGCGGGGCTTTTGATTCTTCTGGCAAGTGCTCGTGAATTAAATGCGCTTTCCTTTGGCCAGCAGGATGCAAAAACCATTGGTGTTGACGTGAAAAAACATACGTCACTCGTACTGTTCGGGGCCTCGCTTCTGACGGGATCTGCAGTAGCGGTGTCAGGCACCATCGGGTTTGTCGGCCTTGTCATCCCCCACATGGCCCGCATGATATGGGGAGTAGATCATCGCCATCTGCTGCCGCTGTCCACGCTTCTGGGCGGGGTGTTTCTCGTTCTGGTTGATCTCATCGCCCGAACGATCATCGCGCCGACGGAGCTGCCAATCGGTGTCTTGACAGCGATTATCGGAAGTCCGATCTTTGCCTTAATCTTTATTCGCTATCGTCGAAAGAAGGTGACCACATGATCCAGATCCAGCAGCTTACTGGAGGATATGACGGAAAGCCCGTCGTAAAAGATCTTTCTTTTTCCATTGAAAGAGGAAAAATAACCGGCATCATCGGACCAAACGGGAGCGGGAAGACCACTCTCATGAAAATGATGAATGGAATGCTTTCCCCGCAATCAGGTGAGGTTCTTATAAAAGGAAAGCCGATCAGCAGCTACTCTGCAAAAGAATTGGCAAAAATTATTGCCGTTCTTCCTCAGCATGCGGAAAGCTCGTTTGATTTTACCGTCCGCGAAGTGGTGGCGCTCGGCCGGTATCCCTTTTACAGAGGATTGCTGAAACAATCGTCGCCGAAGGATGAAGAGATGGTCCAGCGATCCATGGAGTTTACAGGCGTCCAGCATTTTGCGGAGAAAAGTATTCAATCCCTAAGCGGCGGGGAACGGCAGCGGGTTCTTTTAGCTAAGGCGCTTGCGCAGGAACCGGAGATTCTGCTGCTCGATGAACCGACAAACCATCTTGATCTTTCCTATCAAATGAAGCTTATGGACTTGCTGAAAGATTGGGTGCAGGGCTGCCAGTTGTCGGTTGTTGCCATATTGCATGATTTGAATATTGCCAGTCTGTACTGTGACCAGGTTCTTCTTCTCGATGACGGAAAGGAGAAGGCGGTTGGAAAGCCTGGTGACATTATGGACAGCATCCTGCTGGAAGGTGTTTATGATACGAAGCTGAGCAGACAGGAGCATCCGCAGAAGCCGAAGCCTCTGATCGCGCTTGTGCCTGGTGAACGTGAGGAACAAAAGAAAATAGAAGATATTGAGCTTCAAACCACAAGTGAAGCAATGGTGTTCCGAAGCCCCTATTTTTTAAAAACGATGTCTTCTGCCCTGATCGGCGGAGGGTTCTGCTGGGCGAATACGTTTGTTAACCGTCATGTGGATAAAAACTACAATTATGACGATGCACATTCTGAATATGAAGCGTATCTTCACTCCCTTCCTGTCAACCCCAACGAGACCATTGGAATGATGACAGCAGCACGGCTTGAGGATGCAGGTATGGTATCCGTAGGAAAAGAAGGAATCAAGATCCTTGCTGCAGCAACAGCAGGAACATCCAATGCGGTAGATGCTGCACAATCGTGGCAGCGGAAGTATGATACTGTGGCGATTGGTACGATTAACATCTGGCTCTTTATTGAGGGAGAGCTAACCGATGAGGCATTTGTTCAGGCGATGATGACAGCGACAGAAGCAAAGTCGAGCGCTCTCAGAGACTATGGAATTAAAGATCCTATTACTGGAACGATTGCTACAGGCACTTCGACGGACAGCCTTTGCATCGCATCAACCCAGGAAGGAGAAAGAATGAGGTACGCTGGTACGATTACACCGATTGGAAAAGCGATTGGCCATACGGTCTATCAGACGGTGGGAAAAGCGATCGAAAACTATAGAAAGAGAATGGCGCAAACATGATCATTGCTCTTCATTTATTATCCCTTATACTCGCTTTGATCATCGACCAGCTCATCGGAGACCCTCGCTGGCTGCCGCATCCGGTAAGAGGTTTTGGCAAAATGATTTCTCTTATGGACCAGGCACTTAACCGCGGAAGCTGGAAAAAGCTGAAGGGTTTGATCATGCTTTTTATTCTTCTTTCTATTACACTAGTGCTAACTTTTATCATCGTACGGTATGCTTATTCCATCCACCTTGTGTTAGGGATATTCATAGAATCTGTGCTCATCTCAACAACCATTGCAGCTAGAGGGCTTAAAGAAGCAGGATTATCTGTCTATACCCCCCTTCTTCGCGGTGATCTGGAAGAGGCTCGAAAAAAATTAAGCTGGATTGTCGGGAGAGATACAGAACATCTGCCGCATTCTGAGATTGTAAGAGGGACAGTGGAAACAGTTGCCGAAAATACGAGCGACGGGGTAACCGCACCGCTTTTCTTTGCTTTTATTGGAGGAGCACCACTTGCCTTGCTGTACCGGGCAGTAAATACCTGTGATTCCATGGTAGGCTACAAGAATAAGAGATATAAAGACTTCGGCTGGGCATCTGCCCGGCTTGATGATCTATTAAATTATGTGCCAGCCCGGCTAACTGCACTTCTTATGGCAGGAGGGCCGGGGGAAAAACGGTTTACCTTATCGTGGCTGAAAGAACAGGCAAGGAACCATCCGAGCCCGAACAGCGGATGGGGTGAAGCGGCAGTCGCGGGAATTCTCGGCATACGGCTTGGAGGCACGAATTATTATAAAGGCCAGGTCTCCTATCGCCCGTTCATCGGCCGTCAGACCTACAGCCTGAAAGCTATACATATAGAAAGAACAATAGCCATCATGCAGCGTGCTGTCATGTGGTTTACGATCGTTTTAATCGCAGCGGGAGGGATGTATATTGTTGCTGCCCAATCATGGAGCTAATCCGCAGCTATTGGCCAATTCCTTGAAAATCAGCCTGGATGAAAACAGCATTGATTTTAGTGTGAATGTAAATCCGTATCCTGCACTAAGAAGAATGAAGGATATGTGGTCCAGCCTTTATGAAGATATTCTGCAGTATCCCGATCCCTTTGCTGAGCTGTTCGTTCAATTCGTGTCTGAAAAAGAAGGGCTGAATGCAGACCAGATCCTCGCAGGGAACGGGGCTGCTGAACTGATTTTTCTCATTGCTCAAGCCTATCGGGGCTCGAACGTACTGATTGCAGCACCTGCTTTCTCAGAATACGAGGATGCATGTGAGGTGAACGATTGTAATGTGGACTTCTATGTTACCCGAAAAGAGAAAGGCTGGAAGCCGGATCTCCAAGAGCTGAATGAGAAACTCCACGGGAAACAGCTTTGTTTCCTTTGCAACCCGAACAATCCGACAGGAACAGTATTGGAATTGAACACTTTGGAAGCTATCGTTGCTTTGTGCGAATGCCACCATGTTACACTCGTCGTGGATGAAGCGTTTGTTCACTTTTTAGAAAAGCCCGTATCCGCCGTTCAATTGATGAAAAAGTATTCCAACCTGATCGTCCTGCGGTCATTGACGAAGATGTTTCACTTGCCGGGACTTCGGTTAGGGTATGCTATGTCATCCAAAGAACAGATCGGAAAATTAAGGAGATTTCAGCCTCCCTGGAGTGTGAACGGTCCTGCTCAAAAGCTAGGTATACTCTGTTTGGAACAAGAAGAATGTGCAGATGAAATTGTTATGAAAACAGCAGTTGAGCGAGAGCGGATTTTTCCGATCCTCGACAAGCTTGGATTTGAAACCTCTCCTTCTACCGTTAACTTTTACTTGTTAAGGGAGAGTGGAGAAGAAAATGTTCAGCTTGCTCTCATTAAATATTTAATGATAAAAGGGATGATCGTCAGGCATACGTTTAATTTTAGAGGGCTGGACGGCCATTATATCCGCCTCGCCATTCGAACTCCAGAGGAGAATGACCGCTTATTGGCTGCACTTGAAGGGTGGAAAGCGAGATGATGATCTTTATTACCGGAGGGGTCAGAAGCGGGAAAAGCTCATTTGCCGAAATGTCCGCCGTTTATCATGGAAAGAATGATAAACCGCTTCACTATATTGCAACGAACGAACATCAGGATGGGGAGATGAGTGAGCGGATCGCCAGGCACCAGGCGGGTCGTCTGAACAGCGGGTATAGCTGGAGGGCGTGGGAACAGCCAAGAAACATTCATGAACTGATAAATGAATATGAAAAAAAGGATGTCATTCTCTTGGACTGCTTGACCAATCTTGTCAGCAATGAGCTGTTTGACGGCTGGAAAGAAAACAACAACCAGTGGAGAAATGAAATGTTCCGATCAGAAGTATTCCGCAAGATCATGGATGGATTAAGAATGATTGAAAAAAGCAGCGCAGCACTCATCGTCGTATCAAACGAAGTGTTCCAGGACTTGCCCTCTATTGATGAAGGGACCTTCTATTTTATGAAGATGATGGGGGAGCTTCATCAGCAGATTGTCTCTGAAGCGCATTGGGTGTACCAGGTTGAACTGGGCATGCCCATTTTGAGGAAGGGGTATGATGCAGATGAAAAACAATGCACCTCCTGTCCGGTTTAATGCCTTATACGGTTTTGGCCTGGCTCTTCAGTTCTTAACCGCATTGCCGATCCGCACTTCGTTTCCATGGACAAAAGAAACGAGCAGGTGGAGTGTGTACTGGTATCCAGCTGTCGGTCTGCTTCTCGGTGGATTGGCTTCTGTTCAGGCTCATTTCCTGGCGCAGCAAAACGTTATCCCGGTGTCGATGACGAGCTTTTATCTGTTCTGCTTCTCGATCGTTTTGACAGGCGGTTTGCATCTCGACGGGTGGATGGATTGCAGTGATGCCTACTTCTCATACGGCGATAAAGAAAAAAGGCTGCAGATCATGAAGGATCCCAGGACTGGAGCATTCGGTGTATTGTCTGTTCTTTTTCTATTGAGCTGGCGGTTTCTTTTTATCTATGAAACAGTGAAAATGGTTCCGCAGCACGTTTGGCTGCTGTTTCTGCTCATTCCTTTCTTCGGCCGAACCGGCATGGGAAGCCTGCTGGTTTCAGCTCCTCTTGCCAGGGAGGAAGGTATGGCTTTTGCCATGAAGCAGAACATTTCAGGCAGAGCCTTTGCTTTTTATGCGATCTATCTCCTGATGGCAGGGATTGGAGCATGCCTTACAGGAGCGATTCTTCTGTTTATGAGCTTGTTCCTTTTAGGCTCAGCCTTATTTTTCTTAAGTAAAACGTTCTTTCTCCGCCAGTTTGGAGGGATTACGGGAGACACACTAGGCGCACTTTCGGAAGGGATGGAAACATGGCTATGGTTCGGAGGCTGGCTGTTACTCTCCTTCGCCACGGTCTGACGGAGGAAAATAAACAAAAGAAATATATCGGGTATTGTGATCCTCCCTTATGTGAAGAGGGGCGGATTGAGCTATACAGATTACATAGAAATAAAGGGTATCCCGAGCCGGGTGCTATCCTTGCAAGTGATAGAATGCGATGTGTAGAGACCGCTGAGGTTCTTTTCCCGGAGAGTAAGGTGCAGATCAGTCCTGCACTTCGGGAGATGCATTTTGGGGAATGGGAAAGAAAAACGTACGGCGATCTTTGCGGAATTCAACGTTACCGGGACTGGATTGATGATCCTATTGGAGTCTGTCCTCCAGGAGGAGAGAGCTATCAAGACTTTGAAAATCGCGTTCGCGGTGCCTGGCACCGTGAGATTTGGCCGACGGCGGAAGAGAGCGGCCATGTAATCGTTGTTACTCATGGAGGCCCAATCCGTTATTTATTGTCAGAGTTTGCTCCGGAACGAAGAGAAATGTGGGCATGGCCGGTCTCACATGGCAAAGGATACACCCTTTACTGGAATGAGACCAAAGGGAGGTTGAAAAAACGATGCACTTTGTTACAGGAGGCGCCTTTCACGGAAAAGCCAAATGGGTGCAGCAGCACTATTCTGCCTCAAGGATAGATGAAGGCTGGTTCAATGGCTACGAGAAGGCTGGCTGGGAAACGGATGATTTTACAACTTCACGCGTCGTTCTTGAAGGATTGGAGCAGATTGTGAAGAAGGTTTTAGAGGAGAACGAAAGCGGCGGAAGAGCAGCTCTTCAAAAGAAGCTTCAGACCTGGCTGGCTTGGGAGGCTTCTGAACCCGGTCGATGTCTTGTTCTGATCGGAACAGACATCGGTAAAGGAATTGTTCCAATGGAAAAGGAAAATAGATTATGGCGGGATGTGACCGGCTGGTTTTATCAGGATGTAGTCATGGCCGCTGAGAGAGTCGATATCATCTGGTATGGGCTGCCCCAGACTTTAAAATAGGCTCTTTTCTAAAAGATTGTTTGGGAACCTTATTGTAAAGAGCCTTCTTTGACAAGTTGATTGAAGTGCAAGGTGCGAGACTCTGCGGGAGGAGCGGGACAGGTGAGACCCGCAGGCGCCTGCGCCGAGAAAGTAGGCGCTGGCGCCGGTAAAGTAGGCGCTGGCGCCGGTAAGGCTCCCCGCACGCCCCGCGGAAAGCGAGCAGCCTGAAACGGAAATCAACCACTCCCAAGAGCAGTAAAGGTTACGAAAACAGCCTTAAAATAATAAGGAGATGATCACGATGAAGTTATACACGCGTACAGGAGATGAAGGGAAGACAAGTGTGATTGGAGGAAGGCTCGATAAAAACCATATCAGGGTTAAAGCCTACGGTACTCTGGATGAATTGAACAGTTTTGTCGGCCTGGCGGTTACCAAGCTGCAGGACGCCAAGTTCGATGACATCCGCAATGAACTGGTAAAGATTCAGCATGAGCTTTTTGACTGCGGCGGAGATCTGTCTTCAGTGAAAAAGGACTATCCTTATAAAGCGAACGCGGATATGATCACGTTCTTGGAAGAGCGGATCGACGAGTACATTAAAGAAGCGCCGGAGCTGGAGCGTTTTATTTTGCCAGGCGGGTCTGAAGCTTCGTCTGCTATTCATGTATGCCGTACGGTGGCAAGGCGCGGAGAACGTGAAATCGTTGAATTGAAGCAGGATAATGAGATCAACCCGGTTGTTTTAAAGTATGTGAACAGACTATCTGATTACTTTTTTGCCATCGCCCGTGTCATCAATTTCCGTGCCGGTGTCAATGATGTGGAATACGAGCGGAGTGCCATTGTTTTCCGCGGAGGAAAACGCAAAGCTGATGCTGAATAGAAAATTCACCATATTTATCGCTTTCCTCTCCTTGTCTGTGGCCGGTTCTTTTATTAAGATTCCAGCAATTGTCGGGAGTGTGGCTTTTGATTCCATGCCGGCACTGGCCGCCGGAGCACTGATGTCTCCTCTAGCAGGAATGGCTGTTGGCTGTATAGGGCATCTCATGTCTGCCGGCCTATCTGGTTTTCCGCTGGGGCCCCTTCATCTTCTCATCGCTGTTCAGATGGGCCTGCTAAGCTTTTGTTTTGGAATCCTCTATCGGCGGAATTTCAAGATGGCAGCCATCCTGGTCTTTATTGTAGGAAACGGCATTGCGGCACCGCTTTGTTTTTGGCCGGTACTCGGAAAAGCGGCGGTCCTTGCTTTTATCCCTGGATTAGTTGTGGCAGCAGTGCTCAACGGGGTGGCAGCTCACCTGCTCATTCCAAGGCTGAGGCCTGTCTTTGACCGATCAAACGTAAGGATAAATCATGAAAACAAATCGTGATGTAACGTTATTGGAGTTGGGTTCAGATGAATACATTGTGATGGCAGCCGATAATTCAGGAGCGATTGGAAACCTTCCTTTGGATACAGTGCACGTTCCTTATTCTATCGTAGCGGCTTTCGGTGCCCGAGTCTGTGTTATGGAAGTGATGGCGGCCGGAGCAGTGCCGTTTTCCTTTCTCATTCATTCTTTCAATGGGGAAGAAGCATGGACGGAGCTTGTAAGGGGTGTGGAAAAGACGTTTGCTGAGCTGGATTTAAAAAGTGTAGAGATTATGGGAAGTACGGAAAGCAACATGAAGATGCTGCAGTCTGCTTCTTCTTTTACGATGATCGGCAAAGCAAATCAAGCGGCACTTCGGTTGAACTGTACTCCTCCACATGCAAAATATGCAGTCATCGGTGTACCGCTAGTGGGGGAAGAGGTCGTTTCCCGCCAAAATGAAGTTCTTCCCCTAACCCTTTTCAGCACTCTTCTAAAAACAGAAGGTATTTATGAAGTTCTTCCGGTCGGCTCGAAAGGCATCTCACACGAGCTGGAAATCTTAACAAGCAGTTCAAGAAGGTTAACATGCAGCCTGCCGATGGAACATTCAGCAGGCCCTTCAACATGTGCGCTGATCAGTTATGAGCCTGAGTATTCTGCCAGCATCCAAAAGCTTTGCGGGAGGCATTTCTACGAGCTTACAGAAGACGGATTGTAAATAGACTTACATAGGAGCGGTTGATTTCCGTTTTAAGCTGCTCGCTTTTACCGGCATAAACGCCTACTTTCGCGGGGCGTGCGCTGGACCCCTCGGCGCTTGCGCCTGCGGGTTTCACCTGTCACGCTCGTCCCGCCGGAGTCTCGCACCTTCCACTCCAATCAATTGAGCAATGAAGATTATTTACAAGAATGCGGTCCAGGAGTAATCACGGCTGCTTTCGTAATCCTTGTTGCTTACCGAGAGTGGTTGATTTTCGTTCCTGGATGCTCGCTTCTCGCGGGGCGTACGGTGAACCATATTGGCGCAAGCGCACCGAAAATATAACCTATTTCAATTGCGCCCGTTCATTAAAAAACGTGCGGTAGCCGTACTGGACGAAGATAATGACACTGAAAGCAACAGAGCCTGCGATGCCAAGCATGATGGCGATCTGGTATTCGATCGCGGTGATCGGAGAGATGCCGGACAAAATCTGCCCGGTCATCATTCCCGGCAGAAATACGATTCCCATCCCGACCATGGAGTTGATGGTTGGCAGAATAGCGGAATCAAACGCCCGATCCACAAGTTCTTTAGTGGCGGCCTTTGGGGAAGCACCTAGCATAAGAGCCGCCTCCACCATATGTTTTTGTTTCTCCATACCTTCTACTAAATGATTGACTCCAAGCGTTACGCCTGTCATCGCATTTCCGATGATCATTCCGGCAATAGGTATCACATATCTCGGTTCAAACCACGGAGAGAACTGGATGACCACATAATTGAAAAACAACAGACTGATGAGAGTTCCGATGGTCATTGAGAGAGCGACAACCTTTTTCAAAGATGGAGACAGTTCGTGTTTTATTCGTTTAAAGACGTTATAGACCGCAAAACCTTCCATAAGAACGAGAATGAGCACCGTTAATGCAGGGTGAGGATGCTTGAACAAATAAGTGAGAACATAACCGGCTAACACAAGCTGGATCGTCATCCGCAGCGTACCGATCACTATTTCTTTTTCCCTCGCTATTCCTCTCCACTTTACAATGACTGTTAAAATGACAATGAACAGGTAAGCGGAAAGAAGCTGCCATAATGAGATATCAATAATCTTATCCTTCATGCTCCACGCCCCTATTCTTTTGATTGATGTTTTCCAGCTGAATATTTACATCCGCATAATGCTCTGCAATTCGTTTGGAGTGGGTAACCATGACGACCGTTTTTTGTTTTTCCTTGGATTTACGCAAAAAGGAAGAGATGACATCATCCGCTGTTTCGTCATCCAAAGCAGAAGAAGGCTCATCGAGCAGATAGGCTTCCGCATCCATTAAGAGCACACGTGCGAGAGCAAGGCGCTGCTTCTCTCCTCCAGAAAGGTCTCCGGCTTTAGTTTCCAATGGTTTTTTTAGGTAAACCGTATGTAAGGATTCTTCTAGTTCAGCATCTGCTGGCAGGGGTTTCTCTGAAAAGGAAAGACCTGCTGTCAGGTTATCTTTTACCGTTCCCGGAAAAATCGCAGGCATCTGCTGAAGCATGACGACATTTCTCCGATGAAGAACAGGATTCAGGGCTGCCAGATCCTCTCCCTTGTACAGGACGTTTCCTCCATCCGGTGAAATCAAGTGGTTCAGCATTTTTAAAAGGGTAGTCTTTCCGCTTCCGCTCTCACCGGTAATAATGCTTACTTTGCCTTCTTCAATAGATAATTCCTGAAAAGCTAGAATATCTTTATAGACGATTTCTATCAATTCAAACATGGGCTCAGCCCTCCTCTGTTCTTATTTGAAACTATTCCCAAAAACTCTTTATGCTATCATGGATAAAATAGCTTGAACACATTGCCTAGAGAACAGCTCGTATGGTACATTAAAGATAAGTGTAATGTTGTTCGTGGAGGTGTGACAAATGGAAACAGCTGCAACAATTTTATTGGTGATCGTTTCAATCGCCCTTATCGTAGTCGTCGTTCTTCAATCTGGCCGTTCGGCAGGATTATCCGGAGCGATTACGGGCGGTGCGGAGCAATTATTCGGAAAGCAAAAAGCCCGCGGAATGGAAGCCGTGCTAAGCAGAATGACTGTGATCTTAGCTGCTTTATTCTTTCTATTGGCGATTGCCGTAGCTTATTTTATTTAATGATACCTTAACAGCAGGTGAATTTTCACTTGCTGTTTTTATTTTTGGCAGTTTTCGTAACCTTTGTTGCTCAAGGAGTGGTTGATTTCCGTTTCAGGATGCTCGCTTTCCGCGGGGCGGGCGGTGAGCCTTACCGGCGCCAGCGCCTACTTTCTCGGCGCAGGCGCCTGTGGGTCTCACCTGTCCCGCTTCCCCCGCAGGACAAGGCTTCGGCAGCGTTATATCGCACGAAGAAAATGTGAAATTCATTTTCGAGGAGTCTCGCCCCTTGCACTCCAATCAACTTGTCAATGAAAAAAGAGACTTAGTTTTT